>JAKJEP010000555.1 GCA_022705365.1 Planctomycetota bacterium
GTAGCTATCTTCCGCAGGCATATAAGTCTATATGTTGAGGACAGATAGCGACAAGAACGAAAGAGGCGGGCAAAAAGACCGCTGAAAATCGAAAGCCTGTGAAATAGGCGGGCTGGACTTCCCCGCTTTTACCTACATATAATCAGTTGAATAATATACTTACGAATTGATTTCGCAGGGAGCTTTTTCGGCTCGCCAATCCCTGCGATTCATGTGCCTGGCCTTAGGGATAGGGTCAGGCTTTTTCATGAATCCATAATCCCCTGTTCATGAAAACCTTATATCTATTTCATCTGCAGGGAAGCCAGGGCCGAGGCCGGATCTTCCGCTACATCAAAGAGCGTATCCAGGCCGGTTAACAGGAATACACCCCACACCTGAATGGGTATGCCGCACAGATACAATCTCTTCTTGGCGTCCAGGGTAGTTTTTCGCAACTTCAGTAGTTTCGAGATGTTAGACGAATTCAGGAATTTCACCTTCGTGAAATCCAGCACGATATTTCGCGGGGCTTTTTCCATCCTCTCGGTCATGGCGGTAACATCATCCGAAAAGTCAGGATCATCCAGCAAATTCACCATAACTATATTGTCAGACCACTCTTGTATCGCCATCACTCATTATCCTTACTCAAAAATGTAACTTGCGAAACTTCATCATGTAACCTAACATAGCGATAAGACCTTGTCAAACAATCCATTAAATTTTATTGCCGCGTCACCCGCAAAACCAGAAAATCAAAATAACCGGATCGGTAGAAAAGCTACATTTTTGCATTGCGAGTCGGGTTTTGGCAGTAAATCCTGCTTATTTCCCCATTTTTCTTGTTTCCTGCTCCTTCGAATACCGTTTTTCATAGATATTCTCCGTTTGAAATAGCGAAAAGAACGTCTCCCAGATTATCCGTAAGTCAAATAGTAACGACTGCTTATGAACATATTCCACATCCAGCTCCAGCTTTTCCTCCACCGTCAGGCTCCCCCGGCCCCGTATTTGGGCCAGCCCCGTTAGCCCCGGCTTTACCAGCAGCCTTTGCCTCTGATACTCATTCCACTCTTCCACCTGTGCCATGTACAGCGGACGCGGTCCCACCAGCGACATATCCCCTTTCAGCACGTTCCAAAACTGCGGCAATTCATCCAGCGAACAAACTCTAAGTAATTTACCTACAGATGTTAAGCGATTATCCTGCCCATCTTTTGGAGATGGCCCGCCGCATCGTCCGGAACTTATACAAAACAAACGGCTTACCATTACGCCCCGCCCGCTCCTGCCGGAACAAGACCGGTCTGCCATCCGACAACCATATCAGAATTGCTATAACCAACTCTAATAAAAAGAGTAACGGCAACATCACTACCACCCCCGCCACATCCATCAGTCGTTTCACTATCGTACCACTTGTACCCATATTTTTATTGTCATCGGTTATTACTTTATATTCATGCAAAAGTTAGTTGTTATAAT
>JAKJEP010000556.1 GCA_022705365.1 Planctomycetota bacterium
CTCAGAAGGCCGTGATAATCCGCACGCCTTTTGGGGGGATGACCGGCGCGGCATCGTGCAGGAGGAGGGAGAAACCGTAGATATCGATACGATGAATGATTTGCGGCGGGCGGAAACCTTGCTCCAGAATAAATATAGCAAGGCATTTTCCGGCACGCCCCGGCGAGCCGGCTGGCAGGATGAAAAGCGGCGGCCGTATATTATCGCGGAGGCAGGGGTCAATCATAACGGCAGTGTGGAGATGGCCAGGGGGATGGTGCGGGCGGCTCAAGGGGCGGGCGCGGATTGCGTGAAGTTTCAGGCGTTCAGCGCGGAAGAGCTGGTGACGAAGGAGGCGGCCAAAGCGGATTATCAGCGGCGGTGCGGCGACCAGGGGGAAACGCAATATGAGATGCTCAAGCGCTGCGAGCTGGGAGAAGAAGATTTTAAAGACCTGAAAAAATATTGCGATGCCGTGGGGATTGATTTTCTGGTGACGCCCTTTTCGCCGCACTGGGTGAAGGTATTCGCGGCGATGGGAGTGGATTCATTCAAGATCGGCTCGGGCAATCTGGGGGCGGTGGATTTGCTGGCGGCGATCGGGCAGAGCCATCTGCCGGTTATTCTATCCACGGGCATGTCATCGCTGGAGGAAGTGGATCGAGGTTTGAACCGGCTGCGGGAGGCGGGCTGCGGGGAGGCGGCCCTGCTGCAATGTGTGAGTTTGTACCCGACGCGGCTGGACCAGGTGAATTTACAGGCGATACAGACTTTACGAGACCATACCGGCTGCATCGCGGGTTTTTCGGATCATACGCTGGAGGTTATTACGGGGGCCTTGGCGGCGGCGGCGGGTGCGGAAATTCTGGAAAAGCATTTTACGCTGGATAAGAAGCTGGAGGGGCCGGACCAGGCGATGAGTCTGACGCCGGCGGAATTCAAGGAATACGTAACGCTGGCCCGGCAGGCGTGGGCTGCCCGCGGCAGCGGTGAAAAAACCGTTTTGAAGGAGGAACGGGCGATCCAGGCGGCAGCCCGGATGAGCGTGGTGGCGAAAAGGAATATTTCCAGGGGAACGGTTCTTACGGCGGAGATGCTGACCTGCAAGCGGCCGGGGACGGGAATTGCATCGGAACGGATTCAGGAGGTCATCGGGAAAAGAGCGGCAAAGGATATGGAAGCGGATCAGGTGATTCAATGGCGGGATCTGGAATAATGGTATGACACAGATAAAGAGCAAACGGCGGGTGGCGGTAGTGACAGGAACACGGGCGGAATATGGGGTACTGGTCCCGGTGATGAAGGCGATTCAGAAGCATCCGAAGCTGGAACTGCAGGTGGTGGTGACGGGGATGCACCTGCTGAGGCGGTTCGGATATACGGTAAAAGAGATCGAGGCGGACGGATGGCGGATCGACGGGAGGGTCCGGCTGCAGGATGAGAAAGACAGCATTATCGGACAAAGCCGGGGAT
>JAKJEP010000557.1 GCA_022705365.1 Planctomycetota bacterium
GCACTACATTTTTCCCGTGTTGAAATTTTTATCTTTTCAGTGAGTCTTTGATCCTTTTCACATGCCCGCGGCCGAGGCCCTTGACTTCGCAGTCCAGCTCAAAAAAGCGTCTGATCTTTTCGTCATTGAGAATGCCGAAGCAGTCAATGATCGCCACCGGACGCTTTGTCATTTTGATGATTTCATCGGGCGTCAGCTTCAGATAGGCCTGATGCTTGACGGCCAGTACGACGGCATCAACTCCTTTAAGGGCGGAGGCAAGATTTGCTTGTATTTTTGTTTCGGAAAGCTTTTCCTGGTTGCGGAAAAATCTGGACCACGAATGGCCGACGGCAGGATAGGTGTCCTGCTTTTCCAGCTCCCACCAGTGTTTGACGTAGGGATCGTGAACGACAACGTCACCGCCCATTTCGGTAAGTTTTCGCACCAGGATTTCCGAGCCGCTGTAGCGGGTATCGCCCACGTCTTCCCTGTAGGAGGCGCCCAGTACGGCAATGCGCGACGCGGCAACGATCTTGCCCATGTTGCGCAAGGCGTCCCGCACCAGTTCCGCCGCATGCAGGGAGCGGGTGTCGTTGATGTCGATGGCCAGCGGGGTGATCTTGAAGATGTCGTCTTCAAAGCCCATCAGCTTCTGATACGCCCAGACGCCCAGGCCGCCGTCTTTGGGCAGGCAGTAGCCGCCGATGCCGGGGCCGGGGAAGATCATGTTGGAGTGCGTGGGGCGAACTTTGATGGCCTTGATCACTTTGATCAGGTCAACGCCGTTGCGTTCGGCGAACAGGCTCCATTCGTTGAGGAAGGCCAGGATGGTGGCCCTGTATGAATTCTCAACGATTTTGCAGGTTTCGCTTTCTACCGGGCGGTCCAGAACGGTGAGCGGATATTTTTCGACATTGAGGACTTCGGACAGGAATTTGGCCACCCGCTTCCGGGCTTCTTCGTTGATGCCGCTGCAGACGCGCCAGAAATCCCTGATGGAGGCGACGTATTCGCGGCCGGGCATGACGCGTTCGTAGGAATGGGAGAGGAGAGGTTCATAGCTCATAGTTGATGGCTCATAGCTCGTAGAACCACCCCCTTTTACGCCCTTCGACGAGCTCAGGGTGACAGTTGTAGGCGATGGGTTAATGGCACCTTTTTTGTTGTTTGGGGTAGAGAAGCGGCGCTCAAAGGCTTTTTTCAATATCGGGTAGGCTACATATTCCGTGGTTCCCGGAGGAACGGTGGTTTCAATCAGCACAAGGCAGTCGGGCTTTATTTTTTCGCCGATGATTTTCAGGCTGTCTTCAAGGGCTTTGATGTCCGCGTAACCCTGCCGGCAGTTGCCCAGGGTTTCTTTGTGATAATCGCACTGGACATCAACAACGACACAGTCGGCTAGCGTGAGGGCGTCCTCGGTGTAGGTGGCGATGAGAGTCTTTTTCTCGTTGAC
>JAKJEP010000558.1 GCA_022705365.1 Planctomycetota bacterium
TAAAACTCTTGCCATGCAGTCCGATCCGGTGCATGATCCGGTCCATAATAAAAGCCGCGCGGGCCATATAGCCGCTGTCCTCTAAAAAGGCAATCCCCAAAAACAACAGCAGGATATTCGGCAAAAACATCACGACCCCGCCAACCCCCGAAATCGCCCCGTCTAACACCAGAGACTTAAATACGGAAAGAACAGAATCAGGCCAATACTGATCCACTGTACGGGATAACAATGCAAAAAAACTTTCCAGCCACCCCTGGGGATAGGCGGCAACGGTAAAAGTCAAATAAAAGACCAGGTACATCAGGCCGGCAAAAATCGGAAGGCCCAGATACGGATGGGTCAAAACCGCATCTATTTTATCGCTGATATCATGCCGTGATTCGGCAGTTTGTTTGATTGTTTCCTGGCAGGCGCCGGATATGAAGCCGTAGCGGCGGTCGGCAATTAAGACGTCCGGGCTGTCCTTGAACAGAGTCTCCAGACGACGGCGGCTTTTTTCTAAAACACCTCGAACCTCTCCGGAAGCAAACCCTTTCAAAATCTCCGGGTCCCCTTCCAGCAGTTTAAGGGCAACCCAACCGGAACTGTATCGGGCAACCAGCGGATTGTCCGAAGGCAAGACCCCTTGCAGTTTCTCGATCTCTTCATCTATAACCCGTCCATATTGAATTCGAACGGGGCTAATCGTCGGCGTTTCGGCCCGTTGAATGATTTTTTCGATCAGCTGGCTGATTCCTTCCTTCTTGCTGGCCACCAGCGGCACAATTGCAGCGCCCAGCAGCACGCTTAACTGATCCAGGTCAAACTGCAAGCCGCGCTGGCGGGCCAGATCGCTCATGTTAAACGCCAGCACAAGCGGCGCCTGCATCTCAATCAGCTGCACGGCCAGATATAGATTGCGTTCCAGATTTGACGCATCAAGAACATCCACCACCACATCCGGACGCGTATCGAAAATAAAATGTCGAGCTACCAGTTCTTCGGTTGAGTAGGCGGTCAAACTATATGTGCCGGGAAGATCCACAATCCGCAGAGTCCGTCCGTCAGCCCGGTAAAATCCCTCTTTTTTTTCCACCGTGACGCCGGGGTAATTGCCCGTATGCTGCCGCGTTCCCGTCAGCGCATTAAAAACCGTCGTTTTTCCGCTATTGGGATTTCCGACCAGGGCCACCAGATATTCTTTTTTGGCAGGTTCGCCGGTTGTCATTATCGAGACTGCTTTCTCGTGAGGGAGGGGTTTAATTGACCAGCACTTTCTGGGCCATGCCCCGGCCAAGCACAACTTTTGTGCTTTTGACACGAACGATTAACTGTCCGTGGAAATCATTTCGCAGCACTTCCACAAAAACGTTGGCCAGAAGGCCCATTGCCGCCAGGCGGCTATTTAACCCGTAACCGGCGTCCACCTTGACCAGGCGCACC
>JAKJEP010000559.1 GCA_022705365.1 Planctomycetota bacterium
GTCGAAGGCCGGCGGGCAAAACCTCCGCCTCGCGCGGCGCGGCACGCATGGGCCTGCTGATCGGCATTCTCGTAACCGTGGTATTTGCCTTTTTTTCGCAGTTTCTAGGGGATAATTATCTGGAATTGAAGCTGCTGGACTACCGGCATCGCAATTTTTCGGATATGCCGGTGGATCCTGCGATTGTTCATATCGATATCGATGATACCAGCCTCGAGCAACTGCATCGCTGGCCGTGGCCCCGCCGTTATCTGGCCCGGATGATCGACCTCTGCTGGGAAGCCGGCGCCCGGCAGATTGTGCTCGATATGATTCTGCCCGAAGAAAACGCCGTGGAACTGACCCGCGCCGATCTGGCGAATGTCAGTGCCTTCGAACCGGTTCCCCCGATTGTCGGCGAGCCGCAGGTCGAAGTTACCGATAACGACCGCCTCCTGGCCCAGGCCATGGAGCAGGCGCAGAATGTGGTGATTCCCTATTATGCCGCCATTCAGGACCCGGCCGCCGCGGACGCCGTGCGCGAAAAAAAACGGCTGGAATACCAGGAGGTTAAATCCCTGATTGCCGCCGATCCCGGCGCCGGCTTCGAAGAAATCTATCGGCTGCTGCGCCCCGGTAAAAACATCTATTACCGCGATGAAGAGTATGAAGCCCTCCTGAATTCCTATATCTACTGTCTTTCGGAATATTATCTTTCCCCGTTTTTTACGCCGTTTTCCCCGGACGCGGTCCGGACCCGGCTGCCCGGTTTAGGCCCGCTGACCTTTCCGATTCCCCAGCTTGCCCGCCAGGTCAGCAACAGCGGTTTTGCGACCGCCTACATCGACCGCGACGGTACTGCCCGACGCATACCGCTGCTGGCCCAGCGCGAAGGCCTGCTCCACAAGCAGCTTTCCTTTGCCGTCGCCTGCCGGATGCTGGGGATTCAAGATGCGGATATCGACCTTTCCCACCGTCGAAAAATTGTGATTCCCCGGCTGAAGATGGAAATCCCGCTGGATGAAAACGGCGCGATGCTGATTTCCTGGCCGTGCGGCCGCTGGGAGAAGACGGGGAATCATTATTCGATTCTGATGGCGGGAAAAATCTGGATGGCCGAAAAGGGGCGGCAGGACAATCAGCGGTGTCTGGACCTGATGGAAACGCTTCGTTATCAGCTCAGCACCCTACCAGCCAACGAAAATGAACTCGACGCAGAAACGAAGGCACAGGTGCAGCAAATGCGGGAAAACCTGCAGCGGCTGGGGGATCCGAATGAGCTGCGGGCGGCCAATGAGAAGTTAAGCCGGGAAATTGATGAGGATAAAAGTAATTTACGTAAGATTGTAGAAGGTAAGATTGTTTTTGTCGGTTCAATAGCCACCGCGGTTCCGGATTTTGTCGTTTCCCCGCTGGATAAGCGAACGCCGGGGGTG
>JAKJEP010000055.1:0-237 GCA_022705365.1 Planctomycetota bacterium
CGTCACCCCGTAGGCGCCGAAGAGGTCGCTGATTTGAATCAGGCGGAGGCTTTCATGCTGGCTGTGCGAGAGAAACAGCCAGGGGAAGCCCGTCATCACCACCGCCTGCAGATATTCCTGCGCTGTCCAGACCAGCGGCAGGACCACGGTGAACGGCCAGCTTCGCTTGTGATAAATCCGCCGCAGGATGAATCCGCTCAGTACGAAAAAACAGGCCATATAAACACACAGCCCGCC
>JAKJEP010000055.1:337-2947 GCA_022705365.1 Planctomycetota bacterium
CCCACGGCACCAGCACCACCCACGCCAAGGTGCTCCAGCCTACCGGTTCCTGCGTCACACTCAAAAGCACCAGCGCCGCCAGCATCAAAATCGCCCCCCCCAGCAAAGTCATTGAGGTCTTTGGCTGGCTGCTCTCTATTGCAATAATGTTTTCTTTCTGATACACTTTTATTGGCCTTTTATCAAATGAGTCTCGCTATTTAAACCGGATACACAAATCGTAAAATGTTGAGGATCGCCCAGTACCAAAATTCCGGAATTCTCTTTAGCTTCATAAAAAAACCAATACTCACAACCTATAACTTCAACTGTTACATCATATATGGCGGGATCGCGTTCATTTTCTATGGCCAAACGGTCGGCAATCTCCCGTGCCTCTGTTTCCGTTATCTTAAAATCCTTCCAGCAATCCTCATTCTTTTCCTGCTCTTCATATAAACATTCATTCTGGCAGCCGACAATCACGGTCAAAAATAAGAATATTATGTTTATAAAACTTTTCTTGATACTCATTCTAGAATCCAGTACTTTGTTATTTATCATTCGGATATTTCGATCCTGCCGCTTCGTTTTCGATTGGTAAATTCTCTTTCAACTGATTCCAGACCAGTAAAATAGCCCCGGCAATCTTCCGGTAGCGACATAAATTTCAATCAGAAGCACAACACCTGGATATACTCCAGAAGACCCCGGTCAAGCTCCGACTGCTCAAATCGTTCGTAAGGATTTTTACTCATTCGTTTCACCATCCTATGATTCAACCAAGGCAGCAAAGGGGTTGCAGGTACGCATCGCCCGTATTCATCGGAGTGTATATTCTAAAATCGTGTTATCGGGTCCTATTTCGGGAGCACATTCGGGTCTTCCTTATGTTTCTTTGCCACGGCTGCCGCCAGTTCATGGAGTTGGGAGAAGGTATTTGCGTCCGGAATACCTTTCTGCAGAACGGTTCCGAGCACTTCCACCTTGAGATTGGGAATCAATCCGGCAATCTGTTCGATCGCTTTGCTGCTCCAGCCGTACGATCCGATGATGGCCGCGTATTTGAGTTTGGGCCTGAGCAGGTTGGCAAGATGGGCGGCGTAATAGACGGCTGGATGGGCACCGACATGCACAGTCGGAGTACCGACGATTAGGGTAGAGGCATCGACCAGCGCCATAGCCAGCTTGCCGATGTCCGTTACCGCCAGATCGAAGGCCTGCACGGAAACACCCTGGGCGGCCAGCGCATCCATCAGATATTTGACCATCCTTTCCGTCGAGCCGTGCATGCTGATGTAGGGCAGAACCACTTCATTTTTCGTGTTTGGCGAGGTCCAGTCCCGGTAGGCGTCGAGAATGAAGTCCGGCTTGTCATAAACCGGTCCGTGACTCGGTGCGATTATGTCAAAGTCAAGAACGGAGAGCTTATCCAGATTTTTTGTAATAATGGACCGAAACGGCATCATAATTTCGGCATAATAGCGTTTAGCGGCTTCATACACCCGTGCCGGATCGGTGACGAACAGATCCGTCGTCGCCAGATGGGAGCCGAAAAAGTCGCAGGAAAAGAGACATTGGTCCTCGGGCAGATAGGTGCACATGGTCTCCGGCCAGTGCACCCATGGGGTATAGACAAATTGAAGCGTTTTCCCGCCGAGCGCGATCTGCTCGCCGTCGGCCACCACCCGGATGCGTTCCGCCGGTATCTGCAGATGGCTGAGCAGCATATCGCGGGCTTTTTGGCTGCAGAGCAGCGTGGCGGACGGATACCGGTCGAGCACTATTGGGAGGGAGCCGGAGTGATCCTGCTCCGAGTGCTGGGAAACCACGTAATCCACCTTCTCCACGGAAGCCAACGGCTCCAGCAGCTCCCCCTGCAACGCAGGGTCGGTCGTGTCGATCAGTGCGGTTGCCTGTTCGCCGCGGACCAGATAGGCGTTGTAACTGGTTCCGTCCGGCAGAGGGATCAGCGAATCAAAAAGCCTTCGTTCCCAGTGAACGCAGCAGATAGCCTCGATTCCGGGTTTAATCTTTCTCGCATGCATACTTGACTCCTAGATATCAATGGGTATATTCCAAAATCGCAATATCCGGTCCGATTTTTTTTATTCCTTCTTTTCCTTTCTGTATGGCGAACAACACACTTCGAATCTTTTGAGTAAATATTCAAACAGCTAAATACAGGAATTCGGCCTGTCTGGTTTATGTCATACTTCATTTTCCGGCAATCCTGCTATCCAGTTATCTGTCCATTTCCGCCTTCCCGTCTTGCAAAACTTCCGGTAGTATATATAGTTCGATATACTAGACTCAATTACGGGCTTATCAATAAAAAACTTTGCCAGATATTCACGATCGAATCAACGCCTGCAGACACTCCTGCGGCTTTTCCGGGCTGAACAAGACCGAATACCCCTTGCCGGTCGGCAGATAAATCACCTGCCGCGGATTCGTCACAAACAGCAGGGCCTTCTCTTTCTTCCTCAGCCGGAACCACCCCGCCTGATAGCCGGGCATACCGATCCCATTGGTTTTCCAGCGAGCGGCGTACTCCCGCTGCTGTTTCAAGTCCACCAGCTTCGCTTCCTCAATTTTTAGAACTTCCAACGGTAGCCGCCGGCCATAGAT
>JAKJEP010000055.1:3010-9105 GCA_022705365.1 Planctomycetota bacterium
CGCCTCAACCAAACCTAAAACCAGGACCAGAATCCCGGTGGTTCCCTGCAATAAATTTTTCCTCAGCGGTTCAATCGGAAAAGTGCTTCCCCTCTCACCCGCCCGCAGCGCCTGATGCATTGCCTCCGCCTGTTGGGGACTTACCAGTATAATGTAGTTTTCGGTTGTCGGCAGGTATAGAATGTTTTTGCCGGTCGTAAGAAATATCAGCGCCTTGTCGCCGCCGCGGGTCCGAAACCAGCCTTCCCGGTATGGGCCGATGGCACTGCCATTGGTGCGCCTGGTCAATTGCAGGTCCGGCTCTTGCGATATATCGACTATTCTAGCCCGCTCCACCGCCAGCTTGTCCCACGCAATTGTCCGTCCGTATAAGCACCCGCTAATCCGCAGCCCCTCCGTCTCCAGCGTAAAGCTCGCCCGACCGGCGGAATAAAAAACATATCCCAGAAAAACCGTTGTTCCCGCCACCAGCAAAAAAATCAATCCGAACAGTATCCACATCCACTTCCCCCGGCCCGGCTGAATCATAAAAATCTGCTTATCCATAGGTTATCCTGCTCTGATTTATAGGGTCTTAATCGCAGTCGTTTCCCTCCGCCCTTTATTTCAGGTATTCTGCTTGCGGTATGCCAGCGGCCGGATTCCCATCTCCTCCCGGAAATACCGCGACAGATGGTCAATATTGGTAAAACCCGCCTTCAGGGCAATCTGCGAGACCGACCAGTCCGTTTCCAGCAGCATCCGGGCCACCAGGCTGGAGCGCGTCCGTTTGATCTCGCCGAAAATCGACCGCCCGATCTCCTTGCGAAACCGCTTTTCCAGGACCCGCCGGGAGATGGCGGTGGCCTGTACCACATCATTGACCTGGATGGCTTTCCTGGCGTTCTGCCGGATGAAACGGATGGCGGAGGCCACCTCCTTATCTTCAATCGCCAGGATATCCGTGGATTTGCGGGTTACCACGCGCGACGGCCTGGCCCAGATGGTCTGGCCGGTCATTTTTTCGCCCGCCATCAGCCGGTCCAGCAATTCCGCCGCCTCGTAGCCGGCCCGTTCGGCATTGAGCACCACGCTGGACAGCGGCGGCTCCGACAATTCACAGACCAGATCATCATTATCCACCCCGATTACCGCAATCTCCTCCGGTACATTCAGATTGGCCAGCTTGCATGCCTCGATAATCTGCTGGGCGCGGTCATCGTTGCAGGTCATAACTCCCACCGGCTTGGGCAGTTGCCGCAGCCAATCGGCCATAATGCCCAGCTCCGCCTCCCAGGTCCGTTTGTTTTTCTCCGCCGGCTGGCGGTAAAACTGTACCGTAAAACCGGCCTGCGTCAAATTTTCCTGAAAACTCTCGCCCCGTTCCGCCGACCAGCGCAAATCATCCAACCCGCAATAGGCAAAATTCCGAAAGCCCCGTTCCAGCAGATGCTCCGCCACCATCTTCCCGATCCCCGCACAATCCGACATAATCGCTGGAAACACCCGGTTCTGCTCCACGGCGGAGCTGGCAATGATAATCGGCACCGCCATATTCAGGATTTTTTTGTGGGCCTGCGAATCCTGGACCCCAAAGCCGTCATAACTCCACCTCTCCAGCCGGGAATCCCGCATGATGATCCCGTCGGGCTTCCACCGCTCGATCCGCTCGTGGGTAATCCGCTCCTCCTGGTCGATATCATCATACAACGGGGGCCGGCGATAGAATGACCAGGGGCCGTGCAGCCGGGCATAGCTGGCGATCCCCGCCAGCAGACCCCGGCCATACGCCCGGGAACTTTCTATCAGCAGCACGATTTTCGGGATGCGGGGCATAAAAATCAACCTGAAATTTTTATTTATATAATATTTTATACTATTATGTATAAATAAAACAAATATGTCCTAAGTACATATTTCAAAATACTTTACTGGTTTTTTGGTTTTATCAAAGTACATACTTGCCTTTGACGAAATTTATGATATAGTATAATTGTTATTACGATGACAGGATAGCCAAAGGGTTTAATCCCGCGGTGATGCCTGTCTTTTTTTATATTCTAATTTTTCCCGCAAATCGTTCATTCCCATAATATAACCAGAGTATTTACGCAACAAAGACGAATACCCATTTATATCGGGAACGATAATTTTCTCTAATTTATCATTTTTTTCCAGATATTCGATCAAACAATAAAAATCCCCATCACCGGAAACAATCACGGCCTTTTGGTAATTTTCATATTCGATCATTGCTTTTAAAACCAGTTCCGTATCCACGTTTCCCTTAATTTTTCCGTTAATATCCAATGTAGGTTTGAAAACCAAAATAAACCCTGCCTCCTGCAAGACCGTGTAGAGGGATTGATTGGTACTTACATAACCAATGAAATAATAGGCATTTTTAACCTGGAATTTCGAATGTAAGTAATTGCGAAATTTGGCGTAATCAATTTTCCATCTTTGTTCGCAAATCGCACGATATACATTTTGGCTGTCGATAAAAGCAAAATTTGCCATAAAAGTGTACTTTCCTTGCTTCGCTTGTTTTTTCTATGAGTAAAACGCCTATCCAGCTTTATTATAAAAAACTATCCCTTAAAATCAAATTTTAACATTCGCAAAATCACTAAAAATAAACGTAAAATGGCGATTATTTGAGGGGAATTTTTTTATACTGTACCTTACTCAGTATGAAGTATCCTATTGAAAGGTAAAAAATACTCACAGAATAGGAACAGCCGGTCCAATACTCAAATCAAGGAGCAAACAATGGTTAAAAATCTTTTTCTTTCGGTGTCCTTGCTTACCCTGGTTCTGTTAATCGGGTGTGAAAAAACCCTGCAAGATCAATCGGGCGGTTATAAAAAGCTATTCAACGGCAAAGACCTCACCGGCTGGCGGGCGGACGGCGGGGCGATATGGAGAGTTCAGGACGGCCTGCTGGTCGGCACGCAGGGTGAAAATAACGCCCCCGGCGATCTCTTCACCGAAAATGTCTATCAGGATTTCGCCCTGAAAGTTGACTACCGGGTGGTATGGCCCTGCAACAGCGGCGTCTGGTTCCGCTACCAGTCCCCCGAAGTAGCCTATCAGGCGGATATATTGGAATATCAAAATCCGGAATGTTATTCCGGTACTCTGTATTGCCCGAGCAAGATGTTCCTGGCCATGAATACCGACAAAGCCCTCGTCAGCCGCGACGGCTGGAATACCCTGCTGGTCCAGGCCCAGGGGGATCACCTTCAGATCTGGCTGAACGGCCGCCAGGTCGCCGATGTCCATGATACCACCACCGCCTCCGGTACCATCGGCTTCCAGGTCCACCCCGGCCAGGAGTTCGGCCCGATGAAAATCATGGTCCGTGACATACAGATCAAACCGCTATAAATTCCAAATACCCATAGGAGAATACCATGTCCGTGAAAAAAACCAAACCAACCCGACCTACCCGACCTACCCGCCGCACATTTTTAAAACAAGCCGCCGCCGCCATTGCCGCGCCGTACTTTGTGCCCGCCTCTGCTTTGGGACGCGATGGCCGGGCAGCCCCCAGCGAACGTATCCTCCTGGGTGGAATCGGCCTGGGCGGCCGGGGTTCGGGGGTGCTTGGCTGGATGCTGCCGGAATCCGATGTGCAGTTTGTCGCCATTTGCGATCCGTGGAAGCCGCGCCGTGAGGCCATCAAAAACATGGTCGATAGCCGCTACGGCAATCAGGACTGTGCCATGTATAAGGATATCCGCCAGTTCCTGGCGGAACGGACCGATATCGATGCCGTCCTCATCGCCACCGGCGACCGCTGGCATGCCACCGCCTCCGTACTGGCGATGCGGGCCGGCAAGGATGTGTATTCCGAAAAACCATCGTCCATGACCATTGCCGAAGGCCAGGCGGTGGTCGAAGCCGCCAAACATTATCGGCGGATATACCAGACCGGCACACAGCGGCTCAGCGAGGGCAACTTTACCTTTGCCAACGAGCTGCTCCGCACCGGCCGGCTGGGCCAGATTCATACGGTTCGCGCCCACCTGGCACCCTGGGACGCCGCTGAAATGCGGCATGACTGGCTGCCAGCCCAGCCCCTTCCGCCCGCAGAGGAAATGGACTGGGACCTGTGGCTGGGACCTTGTCCCTGGCGGCCTTTTAACCAGGAATATGTCAATGGCGGCTGGCGCGGACACTATGATTTTCACACCAGTTGCATCGGCGAATGGGGCGCCCATACCATAGCCCAGTGCCAGGTCGCTATTGGCGCCGCGAATACCTCCGCCGTCGAGTATCAATATGTCAACAACGAAAGCGGCGATGGTATGGTCACGCGGTATGAAAACGGCATCCAGATGATCCTGCAGCGGGAAGGCTGGTACGGCTCTTGCGGCGTCCGCTACGAAGGCACTGAAGGCTGGGTTTCCGTGGCCGACGGCTATTCCAAACCCGATGTCTCCTCGCCGGTTTTGCTGGAGGATTTCAAAAAACTGGTCAACGGTTATATGACCCGCACCCAGCGGCCCATGAGCCATGTCCGCAACTTTTTTGACTGCATCAAGTCCCGTCGGCCGACCGTGTCCAATCCGGAAATGATGCACCGCTCCATGACCACCGTCCATGCCGCCAATATCTGCATGTGGCTCAAACGCGATATGCGCTATGACCCCGCGAAGGAAGAATTCATCAACGACCCGGAGGCCAACCGCCTGCGCAGCCGGGCGATGCGGGAGCCGTGGATTATTTAAATAGAATCCGACCGAAGGAACGTTATGGTGACAGCGGAATCCAAATACATCCTGAACCTGGAAAAGCGAAAGCCCACCCGGCGTGCATTTTTACAACAGGCCGCCTGGGCCGCTGTGCCGTTCCTGGTTCCGGCCTCCGCCCCGGGCCGCGGCGGCAAAGCCGCTCCCAACGAACGGATTATCCTGGGCGTCATCGGCACCGGCGGACGCGGCCAGTATGACCTCTCCGCCGCCCTGCAGGAAGCCGATGTCCAAGTGGTCGCGGTCTGCGATGTGCAGAAAGGCAACCGCCTCCAGGCCAAAACGATGGTGGACCAGCGCTACGACAATCAGGATTGCGCGGTATATTCCGATTTTCGCGAATTGCTGGCCCGCCCGGATATCGATGCCGTCATTATCGCCCCCGGCGACCGCTGGCATACGCCGATGTCCGTACTGGCGATGCGGGCGGGCAAGGATGTCTATTCCGAGAAACCCTGCACCATGTCCATCGCCGAAGGCAGGACCCTGATTGATACCGCCCGGCGCTACAGCCGGGTTTTTCAAACCGGTATGCAGCGGCGTAGCGAGGCCAATTTCGTGTTTGCCGATGAGCTGGTGCGTACCGATATGTTGGGAAAAGTTCACACCGTCTATGCCCATACCCTGCCCTTTGAGATGCGAACCGACTGGCTGGCCGCCCAGCCGCCCCCGCCACAGGAGGAGCTGGACTGGAACCTCTGGCTGGGGCCGGCTCCCTGGCATCCCTACAATCCCGGCTACCTTGGCGGCTGCATGGCCTGGCTGAACTATTTTGATTTCGGCACCGGCGTCGCCGGCTGGTGCAGCCACACCATCTGCCAGTGTCAGGGCGCCATCGAATCCGACCTGACCTCCGCCGTTGAATACGAATACCCCGGCAACGAGACCTCCGAAGGTTTCACCGCCCGCTATGCCAATGGTGTGAAACTGGTGCTGGCCTGTTATGGCTGGCGCGGCACCTGCGGCGTCCGCTACGAAGGCACCGAAGGCTGGGTCTCCGTGGCCGATGATTACACCGTACCGGATGTCTCGTCCGAATCCTTCCTCAAGGAACGCCACAAACTGGTAAGACAATACATGACGAAAAGCCAGCGTCCCATGAATCACATGCGGGATTTTCTGGATTGCTTGAAAACCCGCCGCCAGACCGTGGCTCACCCGCAACTGGCCCACTGTTCCATGGCCACCTGCCATGCCATCAACATCAGTATGCTCCTGAAACGGAATCTAACGTGGGATCCCGTGCAGGAAGAATTCAAGAGTGACCCGGAGGCGAATCGGATGCGGACCCGCACGATTCGCCAGCCCTGGATTTTGTAAGAAAACCGTAAAATCACAAGGAACCTGAACCATGCGAAA
>JAKJEP010000055.1:9115-13414 GCA_022705365.1 Planctomycetota bacterium
TCTTATCCATCAGCCCCGCCATTCTGACAGCCCAATCCGCCGCCCGGAAGGAACGGGAAGCCCAGCTTATTGCCATCATCCAGAAACCGGACGCCGCCCGCAAGGATAAGGCCGACGCCTGCCGGGAATTATCGGTAATCGGCACCAAAGACGCCGTCGCTCCGCTGGCAGCCCTGCTGGCCGATGAGGAACTCTCGCACATGGCCCGTTACGGCCTCGAACCGATACCCGACCCTGCTGTGGACGACGCCCTGCTGGCGGCCCTGGGCAGCCTCAAAGGCCTGCCCCGCGTCGGCGTTATCGGCAGCCTCGGCGTCCGCCGCGTGGCCCGCGCCGCCGAACCGCTGGCCCAATTGCTGGACGATCCCGATCCCTTCGTGGTCCAAACCGCCGCCCGCTCTCTGGGCAAAATCGCTGGCCCCACCGCCCTCAAGGCCCTGCAGGACAACCTGCCCAAAACCCCCGCCGCCAATCAACTGGCTCTCTGCGAAGGTTTGTTCCGCTGTGCCGATGCGGCTGTGGCCCAGGGCAAATCTGACCAGGCGATTGCCATTTACGAACAACTGCTTAATTTCCCCGCCGTTCCCCATCAGGTGCGCGGTGGAGCGCTGCGCGGCATGATCCTGGCCCAAAAGGATCCCATGCCGCTGCTGAAAAAATATCTGGCCGGCGACGATTATATCCTGTTCACCGCCGCGCTGCAGGCCAGCCAGGTATTGCCCGGCCCGGCCGTCACCGCCGCCCTGACCGAACCGCTGCCGCGGCTGCCGCTGGATAACCAGATTCTGATTCTGCAGGCTCTGGGAGATAGAAATGACAAATCCGCCCTTCCCGCCGTTATCGAAATCACCAAAAACCAGGATGCCACCCTGCGAATCACCGCCCTGAAAACCCTGGGCCAACTGGGTAATGCCTCCGTGGTTCCCGTCCTTTTTGCGACAGCGCTGGATTCCCAATCCGACGTTGTCTCCGCCGCTCAGGCCATCCTAGCCGGCCTGCCCGAAGATCCCCAGATTGACGCCGCAATCCTGGACCGTGCCAAAACCAACCCGACCAACCCGACCAATGTCCGCTTAATTGCCATCGACCTGGTGGCCCAGCGCCGCATTATTGCCGGCAATCCCCTCCTCTTCCAGATTGCCGATGACCCTGATAAACAAATTCGCATCGCGGCCCTGGACACCCTGGGCAAAACCGGGGAACCGGCCGATCTGGCCAATCTGGTAACAATGCTGGTTCAGCGTAAGAATGCCGAGGAACTGCGGGCTGCGGAAAACACCGTCAAGACGGTGGCCGGAAAAGCTCCCGACAAACCGGCCTGCACGGCCGCCCTGCTGAAGGCCTTGCCCCAGGCCCAGCCGGAAGCTGCCTGCGCCTTGCTGAGTCTGCTCCGCACGACCGGTGGTCCCGATGCCCTCCAGGCTGTTCGCACCGCCGCCAAAAACAACAACCCCCAGATTCAGGAAACCGCCATCCGCACCCTGTGCGAATGGCCCACCGCCGACGCCGCCCCCGACCTGCTGCAGATGGCCCAAACCGCTCCTAGCGACACCACGAAGATCGCCGCCCTCCGCGGCTATATCAATCTGATTCGCGATCCGACCCTGGCCGCTGAAAATAAAATGGCCATCGCCAAGCAGGCCACCCAACTGGTACAGCGTGATGAGGAGAAAAAACTCCTGCTGGGCGCCCTGGCGGAAATACCTGCCGCGGATGCCCTGGCTATGGCTGTAACCTCCCTGGACGATCCCGCCACCCAGAACGAAGCCGTGCTGGCGGTCTTGGCCATCAGCGAAAAAATAGCCGCCCAAAAGCCCGCCGAAACCGCCGCGGCCCTGCAAAAGGTCCTCGACATCACCAAGAACGAGGACATCAGCAACCGGGCGAAGGCAATTTTGGATAACCTGCCGAAGCCAACCGAAAAATAAAACGTCTTGATGCATTACTAAAAGTAACTGACGTTAGTTGTCGCTAGTTTATTTGACAGGCGCTATCGTAAGCCTATGCTTCATTCCGCCTAACTATCCTCAACATATATTCGTATATGCCTGCGGTAGATAGCTCCTGCTGCCTCGAAGACGGACAAAAATTTGCGCTGAAAACAGACGGTCGAAGTTGGCGAAGCGATCAATAGTACATAATACCAATTGTTATTAATTAATGCGCTTTTGGGTAAATAACCGATAGTGTTTATAGTAGTCATTGGATACCAGTATAGCATGGAGGCTATTATGAACGTTAAACCACATCACACTCCCAAAGAACTGCAAACGCTTTATCGTACGGAGAAGAATGCCAAGCTGGCTCGAAGAATTCAGGGGGTCTATTTGGCCAGCCAGGGATTGCCCTGTCCACAAATCATGGCAATAACCGGCTCGGCCCGCCGGACCATCCAGCAATGGATTCACAAATACAATACCGGCGGGATCCAGGCGTTACAGGATTCTCCCCGGCCCGGCCAACCGACCAAGCTCTCCCGGCAGAAAGAACAGGCCTTCCGGGCGCGAATCGAAGCGGGGCCGACCGCTACGGATGGGGTATCCGTTTTCCATGGTGCGGTAATCCAGCAAATCCTGCAAAGAGAATTTGGAGCGTGCTACTCTCTCTGGGGAACCTATCAGCTCTTATATCGGTTGGGGTATTCTTGCCTTTGCCCCCGCCCCCAACACGAAAAGGCGGATCCTGGCTTGCAAGAAGCATTTAAAAAAACTTCCTCCAGACCCTGGATACGATCCAAGCCGAACATCCCAACCAAACAATAGAAGTATGGTTTCAGGATGAAGCCCGTTTTGGCCAGCAAGGTACCATGACACGTGTATGGGCCTTACGCGGTTCGCGTCCTCGTGTCGTTCGACAGACAAGATATGAATGGCTGTATGTGATCGGTGCGGTTTGCCCCCAAACCGGACAAACGGTGGGCTTATTGTCACCGCATATCAATACGAATATCATAAATGCTTTCTTTACACAATTTGGCCAAGAAACCGATCCCCAGGTTCATGTCGTGGTCGTTTGGGATCAGGCCGGCTTTCATACCGCGAAAGATTTGAACGTACCCGAAAATGTTACCCTGGTGCCTTTGCCGGCGTATTCGCCCGAGTTGAATCCGGTAGAAAACTTGTGGCACTATTTACGCAGTCATTATTGGGCGAATCGAAGGTACGATACCTATGACGACTTACGCCATGCGGCTATCGATGCCTGGCAAAAGGCGGCTCTGGATCTGGAAATTATCAAATCCGTTTGTCACGCTTCTTATACACAGCGCATTAATTAAATACAAATGGTATAAGACATCCTGAACCACGGAGTGATCAATATATTTATCAAAACCTCGTGGGATATGCGGGCTAGTCCTTCAAAAACTACAACCAAACTCCAACCCAAAGATATAATATATGCGAATAATGCGATTTTTAATAATCCATAAGTGGCGATATTTGCAAAATAACAAAGATGACATAATGGTTTTCGAAACCAGCTCCATCGGCCACACGGACACCTCTCCAGGGCGGAACTTATTATGATGGAAACCATCGTAAATACAAACAAAAAATCCAGCACCCAAAATCACAGCAGGATGCCGCCGCCGACGGTATCGTTGTCCCGCATCAGGACGAACCGGCCGGTTTCCGGGATGGACTCGAAGGAATCCGTGCAGACATATTGCTCTGTTTTCAGGGTAACGCGGGCCACCTCGGTATCCCGCAGTTCCTCGGCGTTTTCCTCCAGCACCTCCAGAGTGGAGGAATTTGTCCGGTTGGCGATTTTTTTGATCTTGCAGGGGACCTGCTGGGTGGCACACTTGAAATCGACGGTTTCGCCCTTTTGTAGCGGTTCGCCGTTCATCCAGAACACGGTAGCCACCAGGGTATTGCTCACCTGGGGTGAGGCGCCGGCATCGCAGGCGATTTCGCCGCGTTTCAGGGCCTTGAACGCCCCGCCTTCCTTAATCACCAGGCCGATGGATTCACCCTGGCTGGCGGAGTCATAGCGATGGGGGAATTTTTTGATATGATCCACCGTCGCCGACTTGCCGGAAGGATGAAAAATGATGGCCTGGCCGCTGCGGATGGTCCCGGAGGCCATTCGCCCGGCGATGATTTTCTCACCCTCGTTTTCGTAGATATCCTGCACCGGAAACCGCAGCTCCCCCTCTGTTTGGGCCACAGTTGATTGTAGTTGATCCAGGGCCTCCAGCAGACACGGCCCCTTATACCAGTTCATGTTCGCGCTGCGGCTGGCGACATTGTCTCCCTGGCGGGCGGATATCGGAATCACCGCCAGCGGCTTGAGCTT
>JAKJEP010000560.1 GCA_022705365.1 Planctomycetota bacterium
CATGGACTGTCGGAAGCATTCAGTATTGGGCGTTCCTATCAGTACGCAAGAGGAACGGCAGAGCATAAATATTTTGTTCTATGTGTGTATGTGTTGGTTTTAAACGCAACCTCAGCAAATATTAACTTTCGCTGGTTAGCCGGTACCTTCGCCAGCCATTTTGAGACATTTGGGACCTATTATTTCACATTTTAAAGGTTGAATGCCATGATAACACTTGATACCAACAACTTCGGCGGTGGGAGCGTAACCCTCAAGGATTACCAGAGAAGCAGCCTCTGCGTCCTCAACGGAAAAATAACCGTTGACCCAACCCACCTGGCATATATTGCAGCGACAAGGCTGGAACTTGACCTTCCCGAGGATTTTGCCATGGCACGAAGCGCGGTGTCCACTGCCATTCTTGTTTCCAACGCGCCCATTTACCGCTTTGGGACTGTTTTGCACTGTTGGATAGAGGATAACAAGCTTTGCCTGGAAAAGCTTACGGAATGGGATTCTTTTGGTTCCTATGAGATCCATATCAATGCGGCCTTTGTCACCAGGGGGTATCGGGGCGCATTCTCACAGACTCAAACGAAAGAGCTTACAATTCTCAATGCCGGCACTATGTTCAGTTTTAAAGACTACCGTTATGTGGAAACGGACACTTTTGTTTATTTCATAAGCACCTTCAATTCTTTTCCCAGCTATTCCAATAACGGGCAGGGTCCCTTCACCCTTCAACTGTCAGGCTTTGCCACCAATGTACAGGTCGTGATCCCTTTAATCGTGAATGGGAGTACGATCATGCCACAACAGAAAGGTTCCATGATTACCGTCGGATCTTTTGAAAACGGCAACCTGACCTTCAGTTATCCGGCAAATGGTCAGACCATGGGTGGGGTTAATTCTTTCTTCAACTTTTTTGCGGTGCGCGGGTAGTTTTTTAATTAAAGTAATACTTTATATAACATTAATTAAACACTTAGATATTTGCATATTAAAATTATTATTATATTTGTAGCAACCCAACCTTTTAATACAATTCGCTATGAAGTACACCCCTTCAATCGCCTTCGATGAATTTGCAGGATCTGCAAAAGGCGTGACCGCAGCCAAGAGCCGAGGTCGCAAAGGGTTACGGCAACCCTTCCAACACGACTTTCCAAAGCGATACCAAAGCCATATTCAGCCAACTAACCAAGAGCTTCAAAGCCTTGACCTCGGAACAGATCATTGCCTGGAATGCCCTTGCCCAGACACAGGAAGGCCGTTCCACCCTGGGAACAAGATCCAAGATATCCGGCCTGAACCTTTACCTTCGGCTGAACCACTGGATAGTCGCCTGCGGGGGCACTGCCCTGGCAACACCTCCCACATTGGGAGGAGTGGAATCACCTTCTGCAGCCACACTTGCCCTGAGCGCCAGCG
>JAKJEP010000561.1 GCA_022705365.1 Planctomycetota bacterium
CCAATCATTTTTTCTCACAAACTATTATATATTCTAGCTTTACAACAATTTGTCTTTAAGTTAACCGGACAGTAGTGAATTTTTTTAATTATTTTCCATATGTCCATAACATATACCCGGTCCCAGTTCGTTTCCATAGTCGCCGGTCTGATACAAAAATCGGCGGATATCAAAACATAGATGGCATTTGCCGGCATAGCCCGGCAAGGGCCGATATCCCCTTTTGATTGCCTCATCCAGCAAACCGCACGGGCCTGCCTCTGCCAGCCGGGCCATGATTCGATGTTGGCGGTAATCAAAGTTTCGCCACAGCTCATCCAGACGTAACCTCTTGGGAACAAGCAGGTTACTGATTATTATACCAATGCAGGTACCCGGAAAAACATGGCCGCCGCCATCGATATGTACGTGCTGGGAGGCAATCATGTTCTTCGCACAATTTATTTCGGCAAAATCCCGGTACGGCCTTAACGGAAAAAGACCGGCCAATTCCACCGCTGCCCGGCCCAGCAGGCGTTCCCCCCGCTTCTGGAGGGTATCCTGAAAAGCCTTTCGTTTATCCGCCTCGCTTATTTGACCGACCAGCACCGGATCGGCAAAAAAGTCCTGCCAGCGAATTTGAACATTTTCCCTGCCCAATATTTCCTCAGCCAACCGGGCACAAAGCCGAACCCGTTCCATCGGGACATATTCCTGATGATAAATATCCGTACTGATCTGCAGTTTTGTCAGCCCGGCCGCCTTAAGCCGGCCTAAAATGTCACGTGTCGAATTTTCGCCATCACACCAGTAAGCGTTAGTCTCGATTTTTTCCAGGGTGCCGGGATTTTCTTCACATCCCCGCTGTAAAATCTGCTCCAGACGGTCAAAATCACCAAATGGTTCCCCGCCGGTAAGGTGGATTTTCGCACGGGGGCCGGCCAGCCGGCTAAGCTCCCGCCAGCACTCCGCCGCAAAATCGATGCTCATCTCCGTTTCCCCATGCCCCGCCTCCGGTCCCGAAAAAACATAACAGCAGGCACACCGGCTGGAACACCAGTAGGTCAGCATCAGGCCGGCGGAGTGCCAGAGCTTGTATTTCGGCTCGTCGGGCCGAAGCTGACGATTGACAACATTATCTTCCAAATGCATGGCAGCCATGGCCGCAACTGTATCATTTAATGACGGAACCGTCAAAAGTCAATATTGAGATCCAAAAACGGCTCTAGCCCGCATTTCTCACGGGATTTTGACTAATATATTGATAACTCCGTGGCTCAGAATCTCGTATGTACCATTTTTCGGTCCACCAGTTTCGACCATATGTTTTCAGCGCGAATTTTTGACCCGCCTTCGAGGCCGCAGGAGCTATCTTCCGCAGGCCTATACGTATATAGGTTGAGGACAGATAGCGACGAGAACGA
>JAKJEP010000562.1 GCA_022705365.1 Planctomycetota bacterium
ACCTGCGGACCCAGCTCGATGCGGTGAACACCAATTTCGCCGTATCCCAACTGATGCGCTGTTACGTCACCAAATGCGTCAAGCGGGTCCCGCCGTTTGGCAGTACGGAAAAAGTAAAAGAGATTCTTGATAAAAAGGAGGAACAATGAAAACACCCATAACCAAACATTTTACCTATGAAGAATTTGAATACAGCCGGAAGGCACAGGAACTCGACATGGACAATCGCATCCCGTCCGACGAAATCCGTTCCGCCATACGGCTTCTGGTGGTGAATCTCCTGCAGCCGTTGAGGAACCTCCTGCATCGCCCGCTTATTGTGTCAAGCGGATACAGATCTCCTGCATTGAACCAGGCAGTGGGAGGGGCTAAGAACTCCCAACACATGAGAGGTGAAGCCGCCGACGTGTATTGCAAGGGCGCCCTGGAAACATTGTTATTGGCACAGACTGTGCTCAGGAGCGGCCTTCCCTTCGATCAGATGATCCTGTACAAATTCCTCCTGCATCTCTCGTTCAATGCGGCCGGGCCACAACGGCATCAGATCCTCTATGACAAATCATACAGGGGGGCGACACTATGATTTCCATAAACTATATAAAACTGTATGCCCGCATTGCCGGCATTGTGATCGTTTTCCTGATCGCTTTTGCCGGCGTTTCCAGCATGAGCCGCTGTCACAGGAACAACAGTACCGCTCCGGAGATCATCGTCCGGATGGACACCTTATACCTCCACGATACCATCCGCATGGAAAAACCCGTCCCTCAACTCATCAAGACCATCGACACGTTCCTGGTCGCGGTAACCGACACAGTCCGGATCAAAGACACCGTGTACCTCAACCTTCCCCGAGAACAAAAAATTTACCGGGAAGAAAACTTCCGGGCCTGGATCTCCGGCTACCGTCCCCAACTCGACAGCATCCACATATACCGGAACACCCATCAGGTCATCACCTCAACCACCATCCACCAGAAACCCGTCAAGCCCCGACGGTGGGGGATAGGCATTCAGGCCGGCTACGGTCTCACATACCAGCAAAACACCATCAAACCGATCCCGTACATCGGGATCGGTTTGAGTTATCATTTACTGACGTTTTAGGGTATGAAATAATTGACTATATTCGTACCATCTTATGACGTGAGTCAGACGATAATTTTAAGCAAAGTGAAGCGTTGGGTGTAAAAACCCGGCGCTTTTTTATTTCAATTTTTGCCTCTTTTTTGCCTTCTATTTCTCAAGTGGGGGACGTTTGGGGGACGAAAACGGTTAAACAAAAAACCAAACTACTGATTTTCAATAGTTTGGTCTCACATCATGTGCCCAGGACAAGAGCACAAAATACACTTTACAGCATATTACGTAAATGCCTGATTTATAGAGGTTGAAATTTT
>JAKJEP010000563.1 GCA_022705365.1 Planctomycetota bacterium
GGGGTGGTGCCGGTTGCGGTGTGCAAGTTCGAGTCTTGTCCTGGGCACGTTTACTCAAGCCAAATTATTGAATTTCAGTAATTTGGTTTTTTCTTTGTTAGAAAATGTCCGCAAAATGTCCGCAAAAAAAATAATAGAAAGAAAAAAACGCCATGGTAAGAAAAAGAAAAAAGCGCCGAATCTGAAAATTCAACGCTTTCATTGCTTAAAAATTGTCGTCTGACTCTCGTCATCGGATAATGCAAATTTAATCAATTATTCCATACCCTAAAAGGATAGTAGATGATAACTCAAGCCGATTCCGATGTACGGGACCGGGTTGAATGAGTTTTGTTGATAGGTAAAGCCGTAACCGGCCTGGATGCCGATGCCCCAGCGCCGGGGTTTGTTGGGTTTTTGGCGGATGGTTGTGGAGGTGATGACCTGGTGGGTGTTGCGGAAGATGTGGATGCTGTCCAGGGCGGGTCGGTAGCCGGAGATCCAGGCATGGTAGTTTTCTTCGCGGTAGATCTTTTGTTCCCGGGGAAGGTTGATGTACACGGTGTCTTTTTCGCGGATGGTGTCTTTTAGGACAATCCGGAACGTATCCACGGTATTGATGCGTTGCGGGACCGGTTTCACGATGCGGATGGTATCGTGAAAATATATTGTGTCCACTTGAATGACGGTTTCCGGAAGAAGGTCTTTTTTCCGGTTGCACCGGTCAATGCTGAAAAGGCCGATGACAGCCAACAGGAATACAATGAAGATGCCTCCGATACGGGCGTATAATTTGATGTATTCTGCCGGGATCATAGGATGGCCTTTTTATAGGATGGGTCGTACAAGACCTGGTGCCGTTGGGGACCGTGTGCCTTGAACGAAAGATGCAAATGCGACCGGTAAAGGATCATCTGGTCGAAAGGCAGGCAATGCCTGAGGACCACCTGTGCCAGGAACAAGGCTTCCAGGGCATCCTTGCAAAACAAGTCGGCGGCTTCTCCTTTCATGTGCTGGGAACTCATGGATCCCCCCACTGCCCTGTTCAATGCCGGACACCGGTACCCGCTTGCCACCACCAGGGGGCGTTTCAGGCAATCCCTCAACGGTTGGAGCAGGTTCAGGACCAGGATCCGCAGGGCAAAACGGATCTTGTCGGAAGGAATGCGGTTGTCAATGGCGAGTTCTCTGGCTTTGCTGCTGCGTT
Organism: Planctomycetota bacterium; assembly: GCA_022705365.1. Taxonomy (GTDB): domain Bacteria; phylum Planctomycetota; class Phycisphaerae; order Sedimentisphaerales; family SM23-30; genus JAKJEP01. Next base: position 1,187 of record JAKJEP010000563.1, read on the forward strand.
CAAATTCCTCGTATGAAAAGTGATTGGATATGGGTGTGCTCATGGTTTTTCCTTTTTGTCCATAAACTGTTTTACTTCTTCGGTACTGCCGAACGGGGGCACCCGTCTGGTGCATTTGGTGACGTAACAGCGCATCAGTTGGGATACGGCGAAATTGGTATTCACCGCATCGAGCTGGGTACGCAGGT
>JAKJEP010000564.1 GCA_022705365.1 Planctomycetota bacterium
ACAACCAGCAGGGCTGGTGCAGCAAGAAGACGCGACTGGCCACCAGTACGGATATGGGCCTGACCTGGACCCTGGTGGGGGATATTTTGACACGGGCCTTGCCGAACGTGGCGGATTATGCGGGGTCCTGCTTTGAAGCGGGGCCTGCGGATTTTGATTTCTATGCCGACACGCGGGGCGGTTACTTCTACGTAACCTCGTGGAATTCTTTTACGCCCAAGCAGGGCAAACTGAACGGCTTCACGATGTACAGCGAGGTGGCCCGCTGCGCCATTGCTGACAGGATGGCCCCCGGTAAGTGGTACAAGTTCTGCAACGGGACCTGGACGGAACCGGGGCTGGGGGGGAAGTCCGCCCGGCTGGGGTTCAGCCAGCGCGGCATTTACGGGAATACGATTTACAGCACCTATCTGAAGAAGTATCTGCGGATCGGGACCCATATCGGCATCAAGGATAACCGGGGTATGCCCGGCTACGGATTCGACGACCGCTCGGTCTGTATCTCGGCATGCACGGACCTGGGCAAACAGGACTGGCTGCCGATGGCGAGGCTGTTGGAGGAACCCGGCAACACGACTTTCGGGTTCACGCTGGCCGATGAAAAGGGGATGGACCCGGTGGTCTGCGGGCAGAAGCTGCGGGTCTATAACTATTGGCAGAATGTGGAAGGGAAAAACCGGGTGCTGGACATCAGCCTGAAAGAAGGCAGTACACCATCGAGATATTTCCCGCCGTATGATTCATATACGTATGAACCGCATCCCGAATCGTGTGATCCCATCGAGAGCCGCAAGACCCAAATCGTTGGCTCGGCCGATCCTAAAGTGAAATACGAAGGCGGCGGCTGGACCGTGGAAAAGGGCGAGCATTACTACCAGGGGCAGGCGAACACCGCCAGCCAGGCGGGGCAAAGCGTGCAATTTGAGTTTTCGGGCAGCGCGATCTACTGGCGGGCGGCGGGCGGCAGCGACTGTGGCAAGGCCGACGTGCTGATCGATGGCGTGCTGGAGAAGACGGTGGATTGTTATTTCGCCGAATGCCCGCTGGCATATCAGTTTGCGTTTATCAAAACCGGCCTTGACCCCGAAAAGACCCATACTATCCAGATCGTGGTGCGGGGCGACAAAAATCCCGGCTCTTCCGGGACGATGATCCGGCATATTGCCTTCGAGTACGGCAGCTAGCCCGCATATCTCACTGGCTTTCGATTTTAAGCGGTCTTTTTGCCCGCCTTCTTCGTTCTGGTCGCTATCTGTCCTCAACCTAGACGCCGGCGTCAAGAACTCTTCGATCCCTTGTTGTTGAAGAGCCAGAGTGAGTTTTTGGATGTCCATATCGACTTTTGGCGGTTCCGTCAATAATAGGACG
>JAKJEP010000565.1 GCA_022705365.1 Planctomycetota bacterium
CAGTACTCATCAGCACATCCTCTCGTATCCAATACGAAATCTTCTACACACACACACAACAGAATCGAATATGTAATCAGCCGCAGGCTGTTTTTCGCGTTTTCACCGGATCAGGCCGAACCGCCGGTTTGGCCCAGCCGAAACGCACGCTCGTTTATCTCGTGCAGATTTTCCGGCAGAGAGGCTTTAACGGTCGCCAGCCAGGTCTCTTCCGGAATCGATAAATGCCGGCTCAGGACGCCCAGCAGGGCAATATTGATCGTGCGGGGATGGGGCAGCTTTTCCTCGGAAACGGCATCCGGCGCAATCAGCGTGCCGCCGGGCTTCAGTACCGCCTGATTGGTTTCGATCTGTTCGGCCGCCAGCACGACCATCCGCCGGGCTTCAGTACCGCCTGATTGGTTTCGATCTGTTCGGCCGCCAGCACGACCAGAAAATCCGCCTGCCCTTTGGGAACCATCGGACTGAAAACTTCCTCACCAAACCGGACATCGCTGCTGACCGAGCCGCCCCGCTGGCTCATGCCGTGAATCTCACTTTTTTTGACATCGAAGCCGCAGCGGAACACCGCTTCTGCCAGGATATCCGAGGCCTTGAGCACCCCCTGGCCGCCCAGCCCCGCAAACACTACATTGGTTACTTTTTCACCCATAAACTCTTACTCTTTCCCGGTTTTGGTGTATGCCTTGATTTTTTTGGCCGCCAGCAGACAGGGGCTGCGTACGATGATAACCGTCGGTTCGTTTTGCCCCAGGCTCTGCAAAATCGTATCCTGTATCTCCGCTGCGCCTTTCCGCGGGTCCAGCACGAACACCCGCTCGATTCCCAGCGCCCGCGCCAGATTTTCAAAATGCAACTGGCTCGTCGGCTGGTGATTGAGGGTTCGCCCCGTGCCGGGATGCTCCTGCAGGCCGGTCATGGCGGTGGTGCCGTTGTCCAGGATCAGAACCACATGCCCGGTGGGGGGGCGGTTGTACCCCATTTCCACCAGCCCGGTAATGCCGCTGTGCACAAATGTGCTGTCCCCGATCACGCTGACCACTTTCCGGGCCTGTTCCTCCGGCAAAACATGCCGCATCCCCAGCCCCACCCCGATACTGGCCCCCATACAGACGCAGGAGTCCATCGCCTCAAAGGGCGGCAGAACTCCCAGCGTATAACAGCCGATATCGCCCGATACCAGGCAATGGTTGTCCCGCAGAATTTCAAAAATAGTGCGATGCGGACATCCCTGGCATAACTGCGGGGGGGTGCCGCGGGGCGGTACCTCTTCCGGGGTAGTGTCGCCGTCCAGAATCCGCCGGACCCGGAGAACATTCAATTCG
>JAKJEP010000566.1 GCA_022705365.1 Planctomycetota bacterium
AACCAGCGTTTCCGTACACCAATATGTAATCGTGCATCGGGGCAATTCCGGTGTGGTCGGCACTCACCGTGTACTTCTTCTGCCAAACGCACGTGGCAACAAATGCATCCGCCCCAAAAATCTCATCCAGCACCATCCGCGCCCGGTGCACCTCGTTGTCGTCCAGCGTGATCCAGATGGAGCCCGTCTCGCTCAGCAGCTCGCGCAGCAGCACCAGGCGCGGCCACATCATGCACAGCCATTTGTCGTGGCGCAGCATGTCGTCTCCGTCCACCGGGTTGGTGGAGAGCCACTCCTTCATGATGGGCGAGTTCACGCCGTCGCTATAGCACCAGCCTTCGTTGCCGGTGTTGTAGGGCGGGTCGATATAGATGCATTTGACCTGGCCGGCGTAGCGAGGTAGCAGGGCCTTGAGCGCGTGCAGGTTGTCGCCGTGGATGATGAGGTTGTCGTGGAGGCTGAGCTTGGGGGTAAGGCTTTTGTTCTGTTTGGGAATCAGTTGGCAGTATTTGACGCCCAGATGGTAATTCTGTACGAATGGTTTGCCTTTGAATTTCAATTCCGCCATAACTATACAATCCCTGGTCCGAAAAAAACACAATTCATTTCAGCTTATGGTAAGGATACGCAAGCGGGGGGGCTGTGTCAAACGCGAATTTTGACGCCGGCGTCAAAAGATCGTAGTCCCCTTGTTATTGGGGCACCAGAGCCGTTTTTGGAAGTCTATATCGACTTTTGGCGGTTTCGTCGAAATGCAAAAAGAAAAGGCCAGGCACGGTTTAGGGCCAGATCGTCAAGGGATTGAAATAAAAAGGCGATGTCCGGCGGCAAGCGGGGAGCCTGCGGCAGCCACGGGGGGGATGGCTGGTCATTCGCCGGACATCTGGTCGGGTTATCCGTATTATACCATATATTTCCGAATTGCAAAGAAAAGTTCGGCTTATAAAAATACGAAGATGCAATCCGGTTAGGAAGCCAGAGCGGTTTTGGGATGCCGATAGCGATTTTTGGCGGTTTTTTCAATCAATGGTTACATCGTTCTAATATGTGAAATAACAAGAGGTTATAAGATATTTACTGAATCATTTGTCGGTAAAAACGTCATCCAGAGGTAAGGAGACATCGATATTTCCTGAAGGTTCATTTACTGATTCTGCTGGCCGGGTGAGGGATGGATAAAAGCAGTCCAGTTTTCCGGTCCATCCGAGGGGCCCAAAGAGATAGCCGGTTGGCGGTTAAGGATTGGAGGGGAGGTAGGGGAGCCAGTCGAGGAGATCGGCGTAATAGTAGGGGGCGGAGAAATGG
>JAKJEP010000567.1 GCA_022705365.1 Planctomycetota bacterium
TGCCAGGCCATCCAGACATCCCGATTCGTACTGTATAGAGTCAGCGGATAATAATCCTTCATAAAATAAGGGGCAATTTCCCGCCACTGCCCCAGCAGTTTCCGGTGCAGGTCATATGGGAAATCCCGGATCGTAAGATCCCAGCAGTTCGTATAGTGCACCCCCAACTGGCTGCGGAAGTGATACGACACCCATGCCGGATTCGAATACACAATCCCCGTTCCCCAGAACGGGATCCAGTTCATCAAACCATACGTCTGGCACTGCTGCGATACCGGTTCCCCCCACGAATCGCTCCGCAGCAGCGGTACCGACCGCCGCAGGCTCTCCACATCGTTGCGCCGCCCGCCCGAAGCGCAGTTATCGATCAGCATCCCCGGATGGCGTTGTAACAGCCCATCAAAATAGGCCAGAAACCCGCTCACATACTTATTTTCGGTGATGCCCTGCCGATCCTCCGCATCGTTGCCGCGCCAGAAAATCAGCGGCTCAATATTGAAGTCATGCCGGTACAGGTCAATGCCCTGCTCCTTGATTACCCGGTCCACATTATCCGTCACCCATTTCAGCGCCTCCGGATTGCCCAGATTCAGAACCACCCGGTTTTTCAGCGGCAGCCCCTGATTAATTTCCGCTTCATGCCCGGGCGGCGCCTTCAGCAGCCATTCCGGGCGATTCTCCACGATCCAGTTGCCCGGCCCCGGATAATAATGCTCCGGCTCAAACCACGCAATCAGCTTGATCCCCAGGCTGTGCAGATAATCGCTGAATGGCCACAGCCCGTTGGGAAACCGCACCGGGTCCGGATCGTACCGTGCATTGAACACGTTGACATTTTTTGTCAAATCTACCTCAAACCACCCCAGATCCACCCACCAGTATTCCGGCTTCATATCCTCTTCCAGATACCGCGCCAGCCACTGCCGCTGATTCTCCTCCGAAATTCCGAATAGTCCATGCGAATTACTGGTACACACCGCCATCTGCGGTCCCAGCGGCCGGGGCAGATTATGCTCCATCATCCATTTCCGCCAGACATTCTGCGCCGCCATCGCATCCCCTTTCCAGAATTGCAGCACGATCAGCGGCGTCCGCACCTCTTCCCTTGGGGCCAGCTTAAAATGGGTAAGCTCCTGCCCTGCCTGCACCCGCAATCCCATGCCGCTGTCCCGCGTAAAACTGGCCGCCCACTGTCCCGGCCACCCGATTGCCAGCACCACCCCCTGACTCTGCCACTCCAGCTTGAAATACGGAAACTGCCCGCTGCACGATCGCCCGCCCACCGGCGCAAACTCCGAC
>JAKJEP010000568.1 GCA_022705365.1 Planctomycetota bacterium
GCCAGAAGAAGGATGCGCTGCTGCTGTTCAATAAGATGGACAAGCTGGACGCACGGTCGCAGGGGCATTTTATGAAGACGCTGTATCCGCAGGCGCTGGCGGTGTCGGCGCGGAGCGGGCTGGGGATGGATAAGCTGGTGGAGGAGGTCATCCGGCGGGTGACGGGGGATCAGGTACGGCTGCGGATTTTGTATGAGCAGGCCAACGGGCGCATCCCCAGCTTCATGCGGGCCAATGGGAAAATCCTTTCGGAGAATTATCTGGATTCGCAGGTGATTATGGAGGCGTATCTGGGGCGGGAACAACTGCCGGGCCTAACGAAGCTCCAGCCGAGTTCGTGGGAAGTAATCAATTAACAGCCAGCGTCAAAAGCTTTTCAACCCCTTGTTATTGGGGAGCCAGAGCTGTTTTTGGCTGTCCATATCGACTTTTGGCGGTTCCATCAAAAGTGTCTGTTTCCGCAAAAATTTTTTTATTCCACCCATAGTATGCTTGATTATGACTGTGTAAATTTCAAGTTGAACTTTGGATTTGCAAAAATTACTGCAAGTTATTTTATTTCAGGTTGTTATGATATCATTTCTGATTAGATACCAACGAACTACAGGACTCAATCCGCCTGTTTCGCAGGATTTAGATGAATTTACGGCTTTCCGGCTGCCATCCCGAAATCGGCCCCTATCGGGAGTGAAGCCTGAAATTGATGATTTGCATGGCTCATTTTCGTAAAAATCCTTTTGTTGTTGACATTTAGTTATATTCGGTGATAAACAGTCACATATCGTCATTATGATAGACCATTGAAAGACAGGAAAAATCCATGAAAAAGCGGTTTATATTTCTATGGCTGGTTATCGGATTGGGATTCCTTGGCTCCGCGGGAAACAGCGAGGAGTTATACCTGAATTTCTGCGACAATCCGGGGCAGTGGCGGGTGCATTTGGGCTGGGAATTCCCCGGTGCCACGGGGACATTGGGTGCCTTTGGTGATGCCCAGCGGGGCGATTGCCTGCGGGTGAACTATGATTTTCGCCAGGGAGGCCGGTATGTCGGGGCGGTGCTGGATGGGCCGATCAGCCAGGGTGAAAAACTCGCTTTCTGGCTATGGACGGCGGCTGGTCATGGCGGGGTATTTATTCGGGTCGAAGACCAGACCGGCCAAAGTCTGGTCAGGGATATTCCCACGGAAGAGAACCAATGGGTTAAGGTTGAGGTTCCATTAAAGGATGACGCATTTGGTGCTCACTGGGCCGGGGCCGATGACGGAAAACTGCATTTCCCTTTGCGG
>JAKJEP010000569.1 GCA_022705365.1 Planctomycetota bacterium
TGGAAGACGCCCCTGAAGGTAAGTTCGGCGGATGCGATTATTGTCGATCAGAAGCTTTTTGTCTCTTCGGGATATGGCAAGGGCTGCGCGTTGTACGATATCAGCGGTGGGCAAGCGAAGCAATTATGGAGAAATCGTAATATGCGGAACCAGTACAGCACCTGCATTATCTGGGAAGGGCATATTTATGGTTTCGACGGGAATATCGGGGGCAGCGGCGATAGCTGGACGGCCGGCAAGTATTATTTTCGCTGTCTGGATTTGCAAAGCGGTCAGTTGAAGTGGTCCCAAAGCGTGACGACGCTGGGGGCGCTGACCATGGCGGAGGGTAAATTAATTCTTTTGACGGTGGATGGGATTTTATTGATTGTGCCGGCCTCGCCGGAAAAATATGAAGAACTGGCGCGGTGTAAGGTCCTGACGGAGCGCTGCTGGACCGTACCGGTACTGGCCAATGGCAAGCTGCTGGTGCGCAATGCCCAGGGGGAGTTGATTTGTCTGGAGGTTCGTTAATCATTTTTTGAGGAGTATCGAATGAAAAAGTATGTTGCCTTTCTGGTGCCGGTGATTGCCGTGCTGGCCGGCTGCGAGCAGCCGATGGATTATTCGCAGCGGCTGTGTCAGGGGAAATGGTTCTGGAACAGCGGTCTGATGTATGAGGAAAGCCTGATGTTCCTGCAGGAAGAGAATTCGCCAGCCAGCGCCGAACTGCTGTTTGCCCCCAGCCGGGTGATCTCGGTCCGGAAGGCGACCGGCGATATAGAATATGAGGCGGATCGGGATTATATTTACTGTCCCTGTTCCCGGACGATTACGCTGACAGCGGGTTCACGGATCCCGCGCAAGAATATGGCAGAGATGTACCCGCCGCCGGGACCGTGGGCGGAAGGGACCATACCGGCCTGCCGCGGCAAAGATAGTAACCTGTTCTGGGCGGAAGGGCATGTCTTCCATGACCAGCAGGTGGTGGTTACGTATGAACATAAAAACAGCAAATGGCGGGGGCGGGTGCCGCACTATGTCGGCAGTGCCCTGCCGCGGACCCGGGCAAAGCTGGAAAAGGAAAAGTCGCTGAAACTGGTGTTGTTTGGGGATAGCATATCCACCGGTGCCAATGCCTCCGGTGTTACCCAGGCGCCGCCGTTTCAGCCGTTCTACGGCCAGATGGTGGCCGATATCCTGGCGGAAAAATATGGGGCAAAGATAGAATTTAAGAATTTTTCCAAAGGCGGGATGAGCAGCGGGTGGGG
>JAKJEP010000056.1 GCA_022705365.1 Planctomycetota bacterium
GTACCTGCCTCTGATTATTAGTGCCTGCATAAGAGCCGCTGAAATGGAAAAAATTCCTAAGCGGCTATACTCTATAGAGTAATGACACTTCGGTATGCTGTATGATTACCGTTTTTTTCTGAAAATCATCATGCCGCCCATCGCCAGCAGCGAAAGCGTCATCGGCTCCGGTACCGGTGCCCAAGACCGTAAAACGCTAAAATCCTGGACTTCATCACCCCCGCTCCAGATATTCGGAGCACCGAACGAGCTGGAGGTTCCATCATTATAACTGGACAGTGCCACACTACTTGAAGGATTGGCCTCCAATTTGCCCACTTCCTCACTATTGATTCCCTGACCGATAAAATCTTCGCCAATCGGCCCCTGAATCACAACATTTGCAGCATCCCTAATGGTTAATTGCCAGCTGCTGGAGTTGACCTTAAACGTTCCGCCGCTGTCGGTGAAACATAACTGTTCTCCAGCCGATTTTACCTGTTCATCCATCGTGCAGATATTAATCCACCAATCCCCTAAACTATCTGTCCGATAAGCAGTTCCGATATCTGTACCTGTACTCTTCCCCCCCACCGGATTATCCTCGATAAAGGTCAGAATCGTACCCATACGCATATTTTGCCAAAAACTATTATTCGTTAAGGTAATTGCGCCGGAGGAATTGTTATCCTGCCAGTTAAACATCCAGCCGCGCATATCCACATTGTCTTCCGTCACCACCAGTTCAATCCAGTCTTTGCCATTGCCTTCCACAATACTGAAAAAAGTATCTGATTTCCCCGAACCGGCCCCATCCAGATAATCTAAGTCCCCCACGCAATTCCATTCGTTCAGTATTACCGAAGCCCCGCTGGCTACCATTGGGCATACCAAAAGCACAAGAACGATACCTAGATTTCTCATCTCTCTGCTCCTCTCAAAAGGGTCCAACGTTCTCTCGTACCTCAACGATACACAATCTCTCTGTTTATTAAGATAAATGATTTCCTATAAAATGTCAATAGTTAATATAGCCGGAATAAATTTGCTTGCAAATGTTTCAGCCGAAATGTAAAGTGATACGCACGAAAGAAAAGTAAGCTATTTTTTTATAAATACCTGAAATTAAAACACTTATTGGGGAATAGTGTAATGGTAGCACAACTGACTCTGGATCAGTTAGTTTGGGTTCGAATCCCGGTTCCCCAGTTTTTATCTTTTTTTCCATTTTCCGGCAACAAATCCAGCCGTTTCCTCTTAGCCGGGAAAGAATAACCTCTCTTGCCTGCAAAAAAAGGGGATTTATTTAAAGCAACCGCCAAAAGTTGATATGGACATTCGAAAACGGCTCTGGCTCCCCAATAATAAGGGGTCGAAGAGTTTTTGATGCTAGCGTTTTTTTATATTATCTTCAAGATACCCCCCCCTTCATTAGACAGTAATGCACCACTCAGGACTTGAACCTGAAACCCACTGATTAAGAGTCAGTTGCTCTGCCAATTGAGCTAGTGGTGCCTGCGGGTACTTTACCAGCAACGGCTGACAAAAAACAGCTTTTTTTTGTTTTTTTAAGTATCAACCTTTACTTTTTTTGTAAAAATACGCTCCCGCCAGCAAAACCACAGCTACCACGATCAAAACATAGTTCCACCACGCCATTGCTTTACTCCTTATGTTATATTCAAAAATTGACACCTTACCATATTGAAAAAAGAACCTTAAACGAACTGAAAGTTTTATAGCAAGCGAATAAACTCTTGTCAATATCGCGTTCCAGTGTTTTTTGGAATCTTTTCCGTCTCTTTTTCTGATTTTGATACATACCTCGTTCTCTTCTGTTATACATCCGCAAAAACAAATGGAAAAGTATAGTGTGATACCCTGGCCTCCATGCGTACAGCAGAACTTCGGATTGGCATTCCTGTACTGGTTTTTGCCCATGGCGGCAGCAAGAGCTTTGTCAACACGTTCAATCCTCCTTGCTCTGATGTCCGCAGGTATATCCCTGGTGCCGAAAATTCCTCCCAAATAAATATTTGACACGAATAATCGCCGGCATATAATCAAGGCATCGTTTCGGTATGGTATCCGTTTCACGGTGTTTTGGGAATGAGCGATTAAGGAGACAAATTATGGGTATGCTGCAAGAGTTCAAAGCGTTTGCCATGCGGGGTAATGTTGTCGATATGGCCGTCGGGATCATTATCGGCGGTGCCTTCGGCAAGATTGTCAGCTCTCTGGTCAATGAAGTGGTCATGCCGCCCATCGGCCTGCTGCTGGGCGGTGTGGATTTCAGCGATCTCAAACTGGTTCTCAAAAATGAGGTAGTGGATGAGACAACAAAGGCGGTAACCAGTCCGGCAGTGGTGCTCAGCTATGGATCCTTTATCAATACCGTCATCGACTTCCTGATCATAGCCTTTGTGATTTTCATGCTCATCAAGGTCATGAATATGGCCAAGAAAAAACAGGAAGCCGCCCCGGCTCCGGCACCCGCGCCGAGCAAAGAGGAACTCCTGCTCACCGACATCCGGGACATTTTGAAGAACAAATAAAATGCATCCGGCCCACCAGGCCGGGAAGCTTAAAAAGCAGCTATTTATACCGTGTTTCTACACAAGAGGAGATAGAGTATGTCTAACGTTTCGGTAAATCCGGCGGGCGAAAAGTTTCCCTTGCCCCAGGCCGGTGATTACACCGCGGAGATGGCCCGGCTGGAAAGTCTGGTCAAACAGGCACGCGGCGAAGGCAAGGAGATTGTAGTAGTGATGGGGGTGGGTTTTGTCGGGGCGGTGATGGCGGCGATCATCGCTGATACCATCGATAAAAAAACCGGCAAACCCTCCAAATTCGTCATCGGCTGCCAGCGGCCCAGCCCCCGCAGCTATTGGAAGATCCCCATGCTCAACCGGGGTGAATCGCCCGTCAAGGCCGAAGACCCGGAAGTGGACCCCATGATCGCCCGCTGCGTCCGGGAAAAGAAGACCTTGACCGCCACCTACAACAGCGATTGCCTGGCTCTGGCCGATTGCGTAGTGGTCGATGTCCAGTGCGATTATACCAAGCATCATCTGGGCAACATGAAGACCGGCGAAGCCGAGATGAGTGCCCTGGAAGCCACCATGCGCACCATCGGCGAAAAAATCGGCCCGGAATGCCTGGTGCTGATCGAAACGACCGTCGCCCCCGGCACCACCGAATTTGTCGCCTATCCGATCCTCAAAAAGGCCTTCAAGGTGCGGGGAATTGCCGGCGAGCCGCTGCTGGCCCATAGTTTCGAACGGGTTATGCCGGGCCGGGAATATGTCTCGTCCATTCGCGATTTCTGGCGGGTGTGTTCCGGCTGCAATCCGGCGGCCCGCAAGCGGGTGGAAAAATTCCTGCGGGAAGTCCTGAATACCGAGAAGTTCCCCCTGACCGTGATGGACCGGCCCATCGAGTCCGAAACCACCAAGATCGTCGAAAATTCCTATCGGGCCACCATTCTGGCCTTCCTGAACGAATGGAGCCTCTTCGCCGAACGCAACGGCGTCGATTTAATCAAGGTCATCCAGGCCATCAAGGTCCGGCCCACCCACAGCAATATGATTTTCCCCGGCCCCGGCATCGGCGGCTATTGCCTGCCCAAGGACGGCGGCCTGGGCTACTGGGCCTATAAGCATATCCTCGGCTTCCAGGACGGCGACAGTGTCTTCAAGATTACTCCCACCGCCATCGACATCGACATCAACGACACCCGCGGCCTCCACGTGGCCGAGTTGGCCCGCGACGCCCTCCGCAATATGGGACAGTATATCGCCGGCTCTTCCATCCTGGTCTGCGGCGCCAGCTACCGCCAGGATGTCGGCGATACCCGCTACAGCGGCTCGGAAATCGTGGTCCGCAAACTCACCGAAATGGGCGCGGAAATCCATGTCCACGATCCCTATGTCGAGCACTGGTACGAACTGGAAAGCCAGGATACCTACCCGGCCCCGGGCCATTCCTGGAGCCGGTTCTTCCGGAATCAGGCCGATCTGACCCATATCCGCCCCAGCCGCGATCTGCCCGCCTCTCTGAAAGACATGGATGCCCTGATCCTGGCCGTCCCGCACAGCCCCTATCTCCAGCTCGATCCCGACGAAATCGTCCAATGGGCCGGCGGACCGCTGGCCATTGTGGACTGCTACGGGATCCTCTCGGATGCGAAGATCAAACGCTATTTCCAGCTCGGCTGTGAAGTCAAAGGCCTGGGCCGCGGACACATCCAGCGGATCAAAGAAGAAGTCCGCGCCGCCAAAAAATCAAGCTGATTTTTCCCCGACTGGGAGCTATAGAATCAGAATGGCTGCGTTGGAATCGTTCAGCAGCAGGTAGAGTTGTTTGAGCAAAATCGGAAACTCCCGGATTTGTGAAGCGCCATTCTGCAGGCCTTCCAGCGGCGGAGGTGCAATCAGAATCAGCCCAGCCGCCAGCGAGCGGTCAATCTTCACCTGCGGGCAAGAGCCGATTATCAGATTCAGATTCTCGCTCAGCCACTTGCGTGCCTGGCAGGCCCTGGATAAAAGTTCATGACTTCCCGTCAGGCTGGCCAGCATGATATGCAGCCGCCCCGTGGCATCGACGATCACCCGGGCTGACGGGTCCAGCGGGCCGGGCATGCGCAAAGGCAGCGGGAATGCAGCCGGCAGGTCGGTCAGCCAGCCGGGCAGCGCCAACTGTAAAATATCCGCCAGCTCCGTATCCTGATTGGGAAATCCTGCCACGCAGATCGGGCCGTGCGGCATTGGCCGCTGGGGTGCGAATCTGGTCTCACCACCGCCGGCATCCACAACAGGCACCGGCTGGGATACCGGTTTGATTTCCGGTTCCGGTTCCGCTTTCGGTTTCACTTCCTCTTTCGGTTGTACGGATGCAGCCACATCTGGTTCCCTGGCAACAGCGGCCTGCGTCTTGCTTTCCGTTTTCCCGGTAGCCGCGATTGAGCAGCCGGCATATTGCAGATTGATATGCAGAAAGTTCCGGCAGGTCTGCGACAGCTTGTTATAAGTATCCAAAGCCGCCTCGCTGTCCGGCACGTCGCAGATGAACAAAAAAACCTCCTCCAGATGTATTTCCAGTCCCGCCAGCCATTTCAGCGTCTTATACGTTTCAATAATATCATCCCGCTCACCGCTGCATAAAACCACCATCTCGGCGCAATGCCCCAGCAGGTCCCGGCAGTTCTTCTGGTACGACTTGTCGATATGCAGGATCACTTCCGCATAATCCCGGGCAAATTCACGCAGCGCCGGATGCAAAGCATGGAAAAAATCCTCCGTCTCCGCAATTGTTTCCGCCGGCAAAATCTGCTGTTCTTCGGCAATCAGCTCCTTCCAGAAATCATCGTCCGGTTTGGCCCCGCTGCCCCGGGGGGCGGGTTTTTCGATAATTTCAACCACCCCGGCTTCGCACTGGTCCACGTTGACGACGGCAATTTTTCCATACTGATCCGCCAACTGCTCCCCATAGCGGTGAACCCGGGTCCAATGGTTTCCCAGATGATCCGCCAGCACCGCAATACCGAAAGGTTCCGACTCCTCCACGGCTTGCTTCTCTACAGCAGAATCCGCTTGCGGCGGGTCAGCCTCCGGTCCGGATGCCGCCTCCCCTGATTGGGGCCTTTGCCGCAGCGGCCGTGCCTCCTTCGCCGACTGCGAAAGAAACAAATGCGCAATCCCCTCGATTCCGCGCCCGGTCTGTATAGGAACCTGGTCCGGCATGACGCTGCCTATTTCACCTCAAGGAGGGAATTGTATTCCCCGAAAGGATTGATCGAGACTCGTTTGTTATACGGGTCCGGCTGCCAGCGGCCGTCCACCACATACCTATACTGATAGGTCCCCCCGTTGAGCGGCAGTTCAATCTCCCAGCGTCCGTCCTCGTCGGCCTTCAGCAGCGGGGTTTGCTCCGGCTGCCAGTTGTTAAAATCCCCCGCCAGTTGCACCTGGTCGGCCTTGGGATACAGCGCCGCAAATTTGACTTTCCCCGGTTCTTCCCGAATACCATAAAACTCATTGATTCGGGCTTCCACCGACTGCGGAGCTTTGTTCCGAAAGGCCGGCTCTTCTCCCAGCACCTCCCGCGATTCCGCCAGCAACTCATCGGCCGTCTTGCTGATGGCCTGCAACTGCTCTTCGATCGACAGCTCCGGTTTCACCTGCATCTGTGCCGCACCGACGGCCACTTCCTCCGCCAGTCTCAAAAAGTCCTGCATCCCTTTGCTGCTGGGATCATATTCCGAAATCGGCTGGCCAAAACTCGATGCCTCTTTCAGCTTGGTGTTGAAATTGATAATCGTTTTATACATCATGGTACTGTGATGCTTTTTCAGCTCATTCAGCACCTCCCGCGCCAGCTTGGTCCGGACATCATACATGCTCGCCAGCACCCGGATGATAATGCTCTGCTGGCATTGTTTCTTTAATACGTGCAGGGTTTCCAGTTGTTTCGTTAGCCCATGCAGCGAAAAATACCCCGTTTCCACCGGTATCAGCACCTCGTCAGCGGCTCGCAGGGCATTAAACGTCAGCAATCCCACACTGGGCGGGCAGTCAATTATTACAAACTCATAATCAGACGCATCGTGGCTTAGCACTTCCACCAGCCGGTCTTCCCGGCGATCCTGCCCGGCCAACTGCGGTTCCAGGGCCGCCAGCTCGATCCCCGAAGGGGCCAGATCGAAATTCTTCGATATCTGCCACACAATATGCTTCAATTCCATTCGATTCTCATCATAGGACGTGATAAGTACGTCATAAATGTTCTTTTCAATCTGATCTTCCGGCACCGCCAGTCCCACCGCACAATGCGACTGCGGATCCATGTCCACCAGCAACGTCCGGCGTCCACTCACTGCCAGGCAGGCCGCCAGATTCGTAGCAACCGTAGTCTTACCGCAACCCCCCTTCTGATTGATTACCGATATGCAATACATCCTATACCTCGATTCTCATGGACGGTGAACAACTTTCCCAATTTATCTCTAGTTCATATGCGATTTATTCGCAATCCTCATCCCCGGCTCGATAAATAACTCTTTGCCAGTTAAGGCCCATATGGCTTTTTTCGGTTATAAGACCAGAAAAACTTTATTTTTTTATCGGACGGCGGCATTTTTAGCCATTTATCAGTATTGATAGATAAGATTTGCCCCTTCCCGATTTCTATCGATTTTGTAATAAACAGGGAAAAATAATGTAAGTTATTGCATTATCCGCAATTATATGATATCTGACAACCGCCCCTCACCAACTGCTTCCAGCTTTCTGGTTTTTTTGGCTGTAACTGGCATTTTGTGGGAAAATGCCAGCATCCACCATCTTCAATATTCCTGGAAACCCATTCCCGACCCTGGCTTAGCCAGAGCACGAAGGCTCGACCAACCTCAAGCCGCACTCACCCGCCACCCTCTTTTTACCCGTAATGCTACCCGATCCCCATCATCACCCGGGCAATCCCTGACAATCCTTACTCGGTATAGATATGCCACCGTGTCAACTGGCTGGGCTTATCCAGCAGCAGAATATTGTCTATATCTTCATTGAACATCATCCGGTTCAGATTCGATATCCGGCTGTATTTGCGGCTTTGCTCTTCCGGTGTAGTGGTTAACGTCTGGCAGCCGCCGATAATCACTACTAGGGATGCCAGTACAGTCGCGATGGTTACCTTCAACATAAATACCTCTTTAATTACATTCTTCTACGGTTTATACGTTCGGTTAGCATATTTACACGCTTCAGGCCTGCCTCATGAACCACCCAGGCACGCGGGTATAACATGTATTCTAAATGCTCCCTCCCCACCTGTCAACCGGGAAAATTTCTTCCCTGAATCACCCCGGCTGCCTCCGTCTTTCTTTTTATTCCCTTCTCTATCAGGCAAAAACCTGCTCTCCCATAAAACCGCTTATAACCACTTGTATTACAATATCTTACCACCATACTCACCCAGCCAAACCGTCTCGCCCCTTTCCCCATACTTCTTTCCAGCTATTTGGCCACCTGCTAACGGATTAACTTTTTACCAATGAATATGGAATTACTACTGAACAAAACCTATTCAATTTCAAACATTGTGCTGCGATCATATCGCGAGGCCACCCGGATGGGAAAACTTTCGGAAACAATCTCCTGAAAGGTTTGCTGGGCTATATTCGGATGATTGTTATGTTCGCTCAGATGCGACAGAATCACCAGCTTGATCCGGGAGCCGCAATCGCGAATCATTTGGGCCGCTTCCCCATTGGAAATGTGCCCGCCCGCACCGGCAATCCGCCGCTGAAGCCACAACGGGTAAGGTCCCTGCGCCAGCATTTGCGGGTCATAATTGCTTTCCAGGTACAGACCGTCCAGATCGCAGATCCACTCTTCAATCCCGGCGAAACGATGCCCCAGATCGGTAAAAATGCCCAGCTTTTTCCTTTTGTGCTGAATCACAAAAGCCACCCCTTCCCGCCCGTCATGAGGGGTGGGAATCGTGGTAACGCGGGTATTTCCGAATTGCAAAACCTCACCCCCGCTAAAACAGCTCACCTGATCCACCTGGCCCATGCCGCTTTTTGACGCCTGCCAGGAACCATGCGTAATATAAATCGGCAGGCGAAACTTTCGCTGAAAAACACCCGCACTCCGGACATGATCCGTATGATTATGGCTGATAATCAGGGCCTGCACATCCCGGATATCCCGCCCGTTTTGCTCCAGACGCAACCGGGCTGTCGAACCGCTGATCCCCGCATCAAAAAGAAGCCGGGTATCTTCCGTTTCTACATAGATGCAGTTGCCATTCGAACCGCTTTGCAGGGAACAGGTCAGCATCCGTGTTTAACCGCCTAACTTGGCTGCAATCTCCGCCGGAATATCAAAATTGGCATACACATTCTGGACATCTTCATGATCTTCCAGTTCTTCCATCAGCGCCAGGATCTTGCGGGCGCATTCTTCGTTCAGAGTGATGCTGGTGGAAGGCACCTGGGAAATTTCCGCCAACTCCGTGGGGATATTCCTGGCGGCCAGGGCTTCCTTGACCGGCTGGAAGGATTCCACCGAACAGGTAATTTCAAACGTATCGTCCACCCGCTTCACATCGTCCGCGCCGGCTTCCAGTGCCAGCTCCATCAGGCTTTCCTCGCTGGCAGCCTCTTCTTTAATGCTGAAATACCCCTTTTTGCTGAACATCCACGCCACGCAGTTGGAAGCGCCCAGGGTTCCGCCCCGGCTGTCAAAAATCTTCCGCAATTCCGAGGCCGTTCGGTTGCGGTTATCCGTCAGCACCTGGCACATGATCGCTACCCCATTGATCCCATACCCTTCATAAACGATTTCTTCATAATTTACACCATCGAGTTCACCCGTTCCTTTTTTAATGGCTTTTTCAATGGTGTCTTTGGGCATATTGCCCTCTTTGGCTTTATCAATGGCATAACGGAGAGATAGATTGGCGGCTGGATCGCCCCCCCCGGCTTTGGCGGCAACAATGATATTCCGTGCCAGCTTGCTCCAAAGCTTGCCTCGTTTGGCGTCAATAGCAGCCTTTTTATGTTTAATCCCGGCCCAATGCGAATGTCCTGACATACGTTTACTCCGTTTTCCAATACTAATTAATTACTACGCTTAACCAAAGTTACACAAACCGGTATTATACCGGCGACAAATTCAATCGCCAATAGGCTGGTTTGCAAACAATACCGAAATATCCGGTGGAACCCCCTCCTGCAATTGCTGTAACTTCTTTTCCAGCAATATTTTATTGTCTTCCAAATACCTCTCCGTCAAGATCCGGGATTTCACATCCTCCAGTGCCATCTGCCAATAAACCGCCGCTTCTTTTTCGCGATTCAGTCGATACAGGGTATCTCCCAAATGGTCCAGCACTTCCGAATCCACACGCACCATGCGGGCGGCAGACTGGTACAGAAATTCCAATGCCTTTTCAAACTGACCCTGTTTATAATACCACCACCCCATACTGTCCAGTGTGGGAGCCGACAGCGGATCCACCTCCAGCGATTCCCTCACCAGCCGGCCGGCCCGCTCCAGATCATAATGCTCTTCAATCATCAAGTAGCCCAGATTGTTTTTTATATCCGCTTCCTCCGGATTTTGCCGCTGAATTTCCTCCAGCAATGCAATCGCTTCGCTCGTTCGCCCCGCCCGCTGGAGATAAATACTGTATTCCAGCCGCATCTCAATATTTTGCGGATCCTTTTCCAGGATCGGCTGCAGCAGCTCGATGGCCCGTTCCGTTTGCCCCAGGGCCGCATAAATTTTAACCTTCATATACTGCACCGCCAGCGCATTTTCCTCATTGGCTCGTTCCTCAAGAAGAGAAATGGCTGCCTCGGGTTTTCCGCGGGCAATCTCCAGTTTGAGCTGTGCCTCGAGCCACCCCTCGGATGAAGAACTCGACTGCCGGATCTTCCCGATCACCTTCTCCGCCTCCTCCAGATTCCCCGCTTCCAGCCAGAGATCCGCCAGCTGCAGCAGATAAGACTCCCTCTCCGGTTCCGCCTCCATGCTCTTGCCGATCTCCGCGGCTGCCGCCTCATACTCCCCCGCGCGCCGCAGCGTTACAATCAGCAGCCGTTTCCGCTCCTTCGCTTCGGGCTGGTCCGCCGCCCATTGCCGCACCCCTTCGATCGCTTCTTCGTTCCGCCCGCTTTCGATCCGGGTAATCGCCCGGCTAAGATGAAACGCCATCTCGTCCGGCTTTTCCGTAAGCAGATCCTGCAAGATCTCCAGACTTTCTGCATACCGCAGACGAACATTCAGGGATTGGAGCAGATGCAGGGCAACACTGGGTTCGGCCGGCGGACCCAAACGATAATACCGGATCACCTCCTGCCCCGCCCATTCAAAGTCACCCGTCTCGATGATCGCCCACAGCAGGCTTTCCGTAACCTTGCGGCCGATGTCATCCGCTTCCTTTCGCTCTTCCGCCGTAAGCTCCCCCGCCTCGCCGGCGGCCTGGGCTTCCTGTTGCCACTGCTGGAATAATTCCACCGCCTGCGAATAGTGCCGGGTTATCATAAACAACCGCACGGCCTCGTTGTGCAGCAGCCGGATGGCCGCTAGCAACCTGTTATCCGGCCCCATGCCAGCCGGTTCCGTCTCCACCGGTAGAATCGTATTCGACGGGATATCCGTTTCGGATGGCTTTGGCTGCCAGGGTTTTCCCCGAACCGCCTGTACCAGTACATCCAGAGCCTGCTGATATTTCCCCGCCTGCCGCATGGCTTGCAGAACGGCAACCAGCGATTGCACCTGGTCCGGCCGGAGCTGCCAGATTTGATAGCGAAGCTCCGCCGCCGCTTCCCGATGGCCGGCTTTTTCCTGGAGTTCCGCTGCCGCCTTCAGCACCTCTTCATCATCCGGATAAAAAACCCGGACTCTCTCAATTTCCAGAACCGCCCGGTCATACTGCTGCTCTGCCGCATACAAACCGCTGAGCAGGAGACCGGCTATCCGCCCTTCCGGATATTCACGGGTGAAATCCTCCAGCGTACGCAGTACCTCCTGCCCGGCGCCGGTTGCCTTTCGCGCCGAAAGAGGATGCCCCCGCTGGTCCGCACTGGTTTTGTACTCCATCCAGCGGGTCAGCATTTCCCGTGTCCGTTTCTCCGCCCGCAGCCGCATCTGTGGATCTATCTGCTTCTGAACACTCCAGTCCGCATACAATTTCAGCAACTGCCGGTACACCTCTTCCCGCCCCGGCCAGTTGTTCAGCACCCGCAGCAGAACTTCTTCCGCCTGCGAATGCTCCATCTGTTTATATAACACCTCCCCCAGCGCCAGATATGCATCCACATCCTCCGGCTGCAGGGCGATCAGCTCCCGATACTTTTCTTCCGCCCGGTCAAACTGCCCCAAACCGCTATACGCGCGGGCAACCTGCGAAATCAGCCGTGGTTCCGAAACTCCATTTTCCCCGGCCCATTGTAGTATCTCGTCGTATTTCTTACTGCGCAGCAGCAGTTCCACCAGATGAATCCGGCCTTCCAGAAATTCCGGTTTTTGATCTATGGCCTGCCGGTAATATTTCTCCGCCGCTTCGGCGTCCCCCGACTCCTCCAGCAAATGCCCGATTAAAAAACTGCTCCCAAAAGGAATGGCAGAATCAACCGTTGTCCCCCAGCGTTTGATTTGCTCATCCAGCTCGGGTATATTGGCCTGAATGATATCGATCTCCGCTAGAATAGCCGCGTGAGATGCTGGATGTAGCTCCAGTACCTGGCCGTAATGGGTAATCATTTCCTGCCAGCGAAGTTCCTGCCCGTCCAGCCGCGCCATATCGAAATAAACCCGTTCCGTCTCGTCACTTTGCTGCAAAAGCGAAGTTAGAATTTCCCGGGCTTTTTGTTTCTCCCCGCACAAAATCAAACCCGCCGCATACTCACGCGCCGACAAAAGCCCCTTCCCGCGCCCCGGCGGCCGGTACCACCCTTCCAGCTCCGCCGGATAGGAATCCTGCTTC
Organism: Planctomycetota bacterium; assembly: GCA_022705365.1. GTDB lineage: Bacteria > Planctomycetota > Phycisphaerae > Sedimentisphaerales > SM23-30 > JAKJEP01. The sequence continues at coordinate 12,475 of JAKJEP010000056.1, forward strand.
GACATCTCGCCGCAGGCCTCATAAAAAAGATCCAGAACCTCTTCCTTCTCCTCCACGATGGTCAGCAAGTAGCGGCAAAACAGGGATACCTGGCTGTAGCGCTGCCGGATCGGCTTTCGCTGCTTGGCCAGCGATATCGTAAAGGCACTGATCAAATCCACCTCTCCCGAAAGAAACTGCTGGGCCTCCTGCAGGGCCGCCGCCGCCCGATCCAGTTGCCCCATCTGTACGGAAATGCTTGCCTGCGTCAGCAGCGGAAGATGCAATTGCCGCACAAATTCCTTCATAATCGGATTGGATTGGGCGTAACGGCTTTGCTCCAGAAGCAGCTTATAAACCTGATGGTATTGATCCGCCGCCGCCGAATAATATCCCATCTCCAGCAGCGCCCCGCCGAGGCTGACATGAACCACCACCGTCATCGGATTATCCCCGGTAGCCCCGGGAGCGTCTAACGCCTGATGAAAAAACCAGGCCGCCTGCCCATGGTCCCCCCGGGCCATTGCCGCATTGCCCAGCAACTGTAAGGCGGTCATATTGCCCGGATCTCCCCGCAGGACCTGGTGACAGGCCTTGACTCCCGCGGCGTTATCCCCAATCTGAAAATACGCTTCCGCCAGCAGTTGGACCAGCGCGGAATTGTTGGGATCGGCGGCCGAACCGTGCAAAAGCGCTGCAATCGCCTCTTGATATCGCCCTTTTCGTATCAGCCACCGCCCCTGCAGATAATCCTTGCGGCCGGCGGAATTACCCGCCGCCCCCTCCGTTTGCGGCTGTTCCTTCCCCGCTATCAGGGCGGAAATATTCGGATCCCCTTGCCAGGGAACCTCCGCCAGCCGGACATACATCCTGCCCAACTGCTCCTCCGTCAGATTCGGATTCAACTCCCGCGGCGAAACCCGCGCATAAGGCCCGGCCTG
>JAKJEP010000570.1 GCA_022705365.1 Planctomycetota bacterium
TGACGGGTTACCCTGCCGGATGCTATAGACCGAGGGGGCGGCCAGGCTGATCTGGTGTTTTTCGGGATCAATCGTTTTGACCTGGATGATTTCGGAGTACCAGTCGAAACACCAGTAGCCGTGGAGCCAGACGCCGGCCTCGACGTTCCAGCGGGCGGGGCGGTCGCCGGAGTATTCGAAGATGCCGCCGTTGGCGGCGGTATCGCCTTCGCGAGGACAGGCGCCGCTGTCGATGATTTTGGCGATGGTGGCCCAGCCCTCGTTGGGCCAGCGGGCCAGGGTCATGCGCCGGTTGTTGAAGAACAGTTCCGGAGCGGCCGGTGCGCCCTGGAATTTTACGGGGAGGTTGGCCAGTTCGGTAATGCCGAGTGAACGGAGGTCCACTTGGAGGATGTGGGAGCGGGCGGCCGGGTCGAGCCGGTTGTAGATGGCGGCGTCGGTGACCGGCTGGAAGGCATCCGGCGGTATGGTTGGGCCGCCGGCCAGAATGACCTGTTCACCGGGGCAGGCCATATAGAGCGCGGGTGCCTGCGGAGTGCCGGAGTCCTGCATATTGAGAGTAAAGGTCTGGCTAAGGGAATATATACCGCCGCGAATGACGATGGTGAGAGATTTACCGGTTGGGGCGCCGGTGGTTTTGAGTTTACGGATGGCATCGCGGGCGCATTCCAGGGTCCGGAAGGGGCCGTCGGTTTGATTGGCCTTCGGCTCGGCCAGACGGCCGGACCAGTCGTCGCTGCCGCTGGTTGCGACGTAGAAATCGGCCGGGGGTGGAGTAAGAGGATTCGCGGAGAGGGGTGAGAGGGCAGCAGTTAACAATAGGATTGATAGTAGAATGGTTGATCGCATCATGGTATGTTTCCCTGTGAAAAGGATTCCAAATTTATGAGCGTTTTCTATCTTAATCATCTTACAAAGGCTGACAGAGGAATTCAAATAGTAAAATCAGGATCGGGGAGGAAGATTGAACCATGAAAAAATTATGGTCTTTGACTCTGTATTCCTGTATTATGGATTGTGCAAGAAGTGATGAACAAATAGAGAATTGTACTATGTTGGAAATTAGCAAAGAGGACTGCCTATTCAAATTTACTGCAGAAGGTATCTATCCAGCCGGTCATTTTATGGAGAATCGGCGGAAACGGTTGATTTTCCTGTGGTTGCTGGCGGTATTTATCGGCGG
>JAKJEP010000571.1 GCA_022705365.1 Planctomycetota bacterium
TTCTTCGTTCTCGTCGCTATCTGTCCTCAACATATATTCTTATATGCCTGCGGAAGATAGCTCCTGCGGCCTCGAAGGCGGCCACAAATCCGCGCTGAAAACAGACGGTCGAAGCTGGTGGACCGAAAAATGGTACATACGAGATTCTGCGCCATGGAGTTATCAATATATTAGTCAAAATCCCGTGAGAAATGCGGGTTAACCCCTTATGGTTGGGGAGTCCGAGTTGTTTTTTGGATGTCGATATTGGCGTTGGGCGGTTCCGTCAAGTTTGTGGCTGGTTTATTCGGCTGTTCAGGTCTTCGGTAACGATGGACAGCATGATTTTATCCAGGAACTGGTGGTCCTGGTCGCCGAGAGAGGGGAGATGATCATCGGTGAGATGATGGTGGTCGAGATGGAAATCGGGCGGCAGGGAATTCTGGGCTGGGGGGACGGGGGCTGGAATTATCGGCAGCGGCGGCGCCGGCTTAGAAGTCGGGGCGGGCGGAGGAGCTGGCCGGTCAACCGGTTGGGCGGCTGAGGGGGGAGTTTGGGATTTGGGGATGGAAGCCCTTGTGGATACGGTTTGGATTTCAGGAGCCGGCTGGGAGGTATGGACGGGTTCCAGGCAGGCAAGCATAAGATCCCGCTGGGCCAGTTCGATTTCGCTGGCATGCTTTTGAGCGGGCGGGATTATGGCCGGGGGGGCTGCGGCAGCCTGTGGGTCAGCAACTCCGGAATCAGGATTTTTATTTTTCGTATGAAACCACATATACCATTAGCCTTAGGCAACGGCTGAAAACCAATAAACAACACGGTGGCCATTATAACAGCCGCCGAGGATTATTCAACCGTTACGCTTTTGGCCAGGTTGCGGGGTTTATCGACGTCATGACCGCGGAGCAGGGCGGCATGATACGCCAGCAACTGGAGGGGGACTACGGTCAGAAGCGGCTGCAATTCCTCCAGGGTGTCGGGAATGGTGAAGATCTGGTCGGCGTAGTCCAGGATTTCTTTGTCGCCCTCGGTGGCCACGGCGATGATCTTGCCGCCGCGGGCCTTGACTTCCTCGATGTTGCCGAGGACTTTCTGGTACTGACTGCATTTGGG
>JAKJEP010000572.1 GCA_022705365.1 Planctomycetota bacterium
TTCCCAGCTTGCGGACGATCCGGGGCGGCATACAATCGACCGCCCGCTGGAGGTCCAGGGGCATAACATCGTTGTTATATGCAATGTCCATCAGCCGTTCGACGGTATCACTCAGCCGCCGGCTGGCTTTCTCATCCTCAAACGCCACCAGCCGGAACCGCCCGTCCCGGAAACGAAAGTCCAGAGCGAATTTCTTGCCGCTTTTGACGATTTTCATGGTTTCACCTGCCTTTTCCGTTTGGTCAATTCGTAGCCGAAATAGCTCAGCAGCTTATCCGCCGTGCTGGCGGTGCAGGGCTGCCCTTGCATAATCCGACATATGACCGACCTGTTAAGCCCGTTATTCTTGGCAATTTCATACTGGCTTGCCGGACTTTTTTGAATCTCTTTTCGGATAGTTTCCATGATCTTCATATCCTATATTATAACTCATAGTTGCCGCTATGCAACACCAAAATATTTATTTTTTTCCGATAACCCCATCCCACTTTAAAATATACCCCCGGTCCTGGGAAGTTTTCCGCCGACAATGGCTTACCCTATGCCCCAGCCGGGGGGCCGATCCCCGCCCGGCTGAATGGGTGTGAGTTTTGCCGCAATAGGGGCAGGCGCCTTTTAAAACATTGCAGCGACTTTTTCTGCGACGAACCAGCCTGACCTGCATTACGGGATATTTTGTTTCCATAAAATTTACTCCTATATAAATTGACACGAGTCAATTCCTTACCATTTCCTTACCAGATTGAATTTTTACATAAAGCATTATCATCGCTTGATTTACAAGAATTCCTTACCACTCTTACCGAATTTTTGTATTGTTTATATATACAGCGCGTGACGTGTGCGTGTAGAAGGTAGTTTATAAAAATGTGGTAAGACCGGTAAGGATTTCGTCCTGTCTTCGCGTAAACCATTGCAATACATAAACTTACCGCCTTACCGAATTGGTAAGGTTTTGGTAAGGATTTCGGGGTTTTTCGTCTTTTTGTCATCATTTAAAACCGCTTTCCTGGTTATTGGATGTCCTGCAATTTAATTCCCAGCCAGCATTTTTGCGAACGCCCGTTAATCCATTTT
>JAKJEP010000573.1 GCA_022705365.1 Planctomycetota bacterium
TCCTCAGGATATTCTTGAAGTAGTGGAACGATGGTAAATGCGCTGCGCGATAAGGCGTTTGCGGAGAGCGCTTCGTGCCTCGCGATGACGAACCTAAGAAAAGAGCGCTTCGTGCCTCGCGATGACGGGAGCGGTAGATCGTTTCGTTCCTCGCGATGAAGGCAGGATTTGCCATTGCACCGCCCGCCTAAATGATTTATTCGTGCCGCAGCGCTTCCACCGGCTCCAGGTTGGCGGCTCGGCCGGCTGGGTAAAGCCCAAAGAAAATCCCAATCGCCGCAGAAAACAGGGTAGCCAGCAAAATTGAACCGATGCCGATGACCGGCACGAGCGGCGTGCCTGCCCGCGCGGCGATGATTCCGACCGCTGAAGAAAGCAGCCATCCCAGCCCAATCCCGAGGACGCCGCCAATCAGGCTCAGCATAGCGGATTCGGTCAGGAACTGCAGCTTGATATCGGCTTTGCGCGCTCCCAAGGCTTTTCGCAATCCAATTTCCTGGGTGCGCTCCGAGACTGAAACCAGCATGATGTTCATAATGCCGATCCCACCGACCAGGAGCGAAATGGCCGCGATGCCGCTCAGGAAAATGGTAAGCACGTTGGTAATGGAACTGGCAATCGAGAGGAAGTCCTCTTGCTTGGTGATGGTGAAATCGTTCGGCTGGCGGGGGCTCAGGCGGTGAGAAGCGCGCATAATCGCGCTCGTTTCCGAAATTGCCGCGCTCATGCTCTCGCTACTGCGGGCTTGCACGATGATGAATTGCACTCTATCGGCAGAATCACCGCGCTGTACCCGCATTTGCATGGAGGTGATGGGCATGTAAACGTTCAGGTCGGGGTTGTTAAATTGGCTGCCGCCTTTGGCGACTGTCACACCGACTATGCGGAAAGGCTGCCCATTGATACGCAAACTTACGCCCACCACATTCATGGTTCGCCCAATCAAGCGCTGGGCGAGTTCCGGTCCGATTACCACCACGGACGCGCCCGCGCTAACTTCTGTGTCTGTAAAGAACGCGCCTTCAGCAATTTCCAGGTTCATGATTCTTTGATAAGCCGT
>JAKJEP010000574.1 GCA_022705365.1 Planctomycetota bacterium
CCCCCTATAGCCTCGATAAAACCGTCTGGATGGCCTGGCAATACGACCTGCCCGAAAAAGGCGAAGGCTTCGTCCTGGCCTTCCGCCGCCCCCATAGCCGCACCTTTACCGCCGAACTGCCCCTCCACGCTCTCGACCCGCAGGCGACCTATGAATTCACTGACCTGGACAAAAACACCACCCAAAAACTGCCCGGCAAGACCCTGCTGGAATCCGGCCTCCGCATCTCCATCGAACCCCAGCCCGGCACCGCCGTCCTCCTCTATAAGAAACTATAATGGAAAAAGCGGACTTTTTCAGATGGTAAGGAATCAGGCAAATTCCTGAAATCGGCTCCTGGCATTTTTATTTCGGCGGAACCATTGTCCAGGTTGAGTCCGGATCGAAAACTTTGATTTTCGCTCCCTTTTTTTCGGTCCCTTTTCCGAGATCTTTCTCATAAATCACTCCCTCGTGGTTCACGAGGAAGGTCATGATGCCAGAGTTCCCGTATTCTGCCGGATAGGCCACGACGGCAAAGCCCCCGATCATTTTGCCGTTTACGATATAGTCAAACGCCCCGCCCGGTGCCTTCGCCCCTTGCGCCGTCAGGATCCGGTAGAAATAGCCATGAAAAGGCTGGGGGCCTTCGCCGGCTTCCTTTTTGAAGTATCCTTCCTGCGTTGCTTGTGCCATATCGTCGCCCAGCGGGCTGGGAGTTTCGCCTTCCTGGCTCTGCCAATAGAGACCGTTCTTTTGCTGGGGATCGCTCTTGAATTTCTGGGCATATTCCAGCAGCCCGTCTTCATTGCGATCGCTCATGGCGTATTCCCGCTGCGCATCGACAATCGCCAGCAGAACCTGAATAGTATTCAGCTTGTTACGCCCGATACGGCGGTTCAGAATTTCCTCCTTCCCGGCGGCCGTGTCGAAAATCCACTGCTGTTCCTGATGGATCAGGGGGATCGGGAATGGCCAGTCATCACTGCCGATGGTAAGGATAAGCTTGTCATCTTCCGTCTGCAGTTTATGCTGTTCGTCGTATAGTT
>JAKJEP010000575.1:0-694 GCA_022705365.1 Planctomycetota bacterium
GGCGGAGAAGCGTCAACAAATTGTGGACGTCAATCTGTTTTTTTCAATAAGAAGGAGTCGATTGAATAATGCCGTTGCTTACTGTATATTTTCAGCTTCACCAGCCCTTTCGTCTCCACCCGGATCGGGACAAGTTTCTCTGGGAGGAACAAAACCGGGATATCTTCATCAAGGTAGCGGAGAAGTGTTATCTCCCCGCCACCTACCTCTTTACGGAGCTTATTAGAGCCTATCCAGGATTCAAGATCACCATGAGCATGTCCGGGGTGTTTCTCGAACAGGCGGAAAATTATCAACCCGAGGTGATCAAGGCCCTGCAAGGACTGGTGGATGCCGGTCAGGAGCGGGGGCAGATAGAGTTTCTCGATGAAACCTACTACCATTCGTTGACGAGTCTGTTTAAAGACCCGGGGAAAAGGGAATTTCGCGACCAGGTTTCTCTCCATCGGGACAAGATCCGCCGCCTGTTCGGTTTTTTCCCATCCGCCTTCCGGAACACGGAGCTGATGTACAACAACAATATCGCCGCCGTGGTGGCGGACATGGGCTATCGGGCCATTCTCTGTGAAAAGCGCGACGACATGTTCGACAATGCCGGCGCTCCCATCTCACCCAACGCCGTATTCCGCTCCCGGGGCTCGAATCTTGTCGTCTTGCCCCGTCATCGCGAGTTGAGCGACGATATTGCCTTCCG
>JAKJEP010000575.1:704-1020 GCA_022705365.1 Planctomycetota bacterium
CCCCTGACCCCGGAGATGTACGCCTCTTTTATCGCCCGGATCGACGGTGAAGCGGTCATCCTCGGTTTCGATTATGAACACATCGGCGAGCATATTTGGGAAGACAAGGGGATCTTTGCCTTCTGGCGAGATCTGCCCGCCGCCCTATCCCTGTATCCGTCCATCGTCATGGCCAATCCCTCGGAGATAGCCGAGCATTTTCGTGCGGTGGAGTGTCCGGTGGTGGATATCGACGGCCTGGCGACCTCTTCCTGGGCCGATGCAACCCGGGACACCTTCGGCTGGTTGGGCAATATGACCCAGTATGAATTATTCA
>JAKJEP010000576.1:0-389 GCA_022705365.1 Planctomycetota bacterium
TACAGGGAAGGAAAGCATCTTACCCGCCTGTCAGCATCACGGCACTGAGCGGTGCCCAGAGAAGGGAAATCGAAAAGACCCTTAAAGGCTATAGATCAATTGGTTAGTTGCGGCAAAATAAAACATGAGCAAAGTCATTTTTCATGAATGCAGGTTCGATGACCTTTGTATATTAATTTAGTCTTTCTTAAAATCATAAACCATAAAAAACACTATAAAATGAAAGTAAAAGAGATTTTGGCTGACCTTGAGAAGAAGCATCCCGGCGAACCCGAGTATCATCAGGCAGTCAAGGAGGTCCTTGAATCTATCGAGGATGTGTACAATGAGAACCCGCGATTTGCAAAGGCAGGTGTTCTTCAGAGGCTGGTTGAGCCTGACCGTATTTT
>JAKJEP010000576.1:425-1015 GCA_022705365.1 Planctomycetota bacterium
ATGGATGATCAGGGTAATGTCCACGTCAACATTGGTTACAGGGTACAGTATAACGGAGCCATTGGGCCATACAAGGGTGGTATTCGTTTCCATCCTACGGTGAACCTTTCAATCCTCAAGTTCCTGGGCTTTGAGCAGATTTTCAAGAACTCCCTGACCTCGCTCCCGATGGGTGGCGGCAAGGGCGGAGCAGACTTCGATCCCAGGGGCAAGTCAGAGAACGAGGTGATGCGTTTCTGCCAGTCGTTCATGCTTGAACTGTGGAAGCACATCGGTCCTGAGACAGACGTCCCCGCAGGTGATATAGGTGTTGGCGCCCGCGAGGTTGGTTTCATGTACGGCATGTACAAGAAACTGGTTAATGAGCACACCGGTGTATTTACCGGCAAGGGTCTGAACTGGGGCGGCTCACTCATCCGTCCTGAAGCAACAGGCTTCGGTGCTGTCTATTTTGTTAAGGAGATGCTGGACACGGTCAATGACTCATTAAAGGGTAAGACGGTAGCAATATCCGGTTTCGGCAACGTGGCATGGGGTGCAACCCTTAAGGCCACCCAGCTTGGTGCCAAGGTTGTTACAATCTCCGGGCC
>JAKJEP010000577.1 GCA_022705365.1 Planctomycetota bacterium
CCCGTTCCCATATTCAGGTCGGGGGTATTGGGTTCATGGGGGTAATAACCCATATCCACATAATTAGTTCCATCGAAATACAGGGCGAAAGTACCGTCTGTCACACCTGGTATCCAATTCGGGTCGTTGATCAGCCGGCCGTGATTGAGTCCCAACTCATCCACTGCCATTAAAAGCACATTGGGATCGGTCGGCGGCGGATCCATATTCGGATCCGTATCCAGTTTCCAGTGCCCCTTAAGAGTCCCCGCCCACGCCGGTCCGGCACAAAAAACCAATGCCAAAACTACCATCCACAGAAAAATCAGTTTCTTCACCATAACTAAATCCTCCGTTCTGGAACCCGCTGCCTGCCAACCCACGCGGCGGCAGGCAGCAGATTCGCTATTTCCTAAAAACGTTCACATCTTTTTATACCGCCTCAGCCGCGGCGATTCCGCCGGAGCAAACCGGCAGCGCCGAAGCCAAGCAGCGCCAGCAGGGTCGGTTCCGGAATGGCCACGCCCGGATTGGCAACCAAAAAGTCAATGTCATCCTGCGTCAGAACATAATCATAAACCTGCACATCATCCACGGAGCCGTCCAGAAACCACAAGGCCTTCTGTCCTTCTGGCATAGTATCCGAGTACCTGGCGCCCACACATAAGGGTGCAGCCGAATCGAGGTCATTCGTAAAGCCGATCGTACTGACCGCAACATCATAAGAATGCGATTGAAGAACACCATCCACATAAATACGGGTTCCGTTCACCTGCTCCCTTTCCAATACGCCTACCACGTGATGCCATTGTTCGTCATTGACGAAACCTACCCAGTTGCCGCCGGTATCGTTGGAATAAACTTCTCGATACGCAATATTGCCCTCGCGAACCTGGAAGCATACCTGGCCGGTATCGAGCGCTATCAGTCCATATCCGTTGTCATTGGACATGATTCCTTTGCCCGCAATGATACCATGGCCCGGTAAGGGAGTTCCGTCAGGTAATTGAGAGGGCGGCAGGTAACCAAATTT
>JAKJEP010000578.1 GCA_022705365.1 Planctomycetota bacterium
TTCTCCCTATCCAAGCCCCGCACGTCAGTAAGGGGGTCGAATACCCTCTTCCTCCCTTGGAATCCATCTTCTTTTCCTTCACTCTTATTTCTCGTCTCCACATTCCGACTTATCGCCCGTTGGTCATTTTGAGCGAAGCGCAGCGGAGTCGAAAAATCTATTTAAATCCTCATCGCCGCAGGCGATCCCTCTGTTATTCCCACGAAGGCGGGAATCCATCTTCTTTTCCTTCGCTCTCATATCTCGTCCCCATATTCCATTCCCGCGCCCAATTTTTATCTTCGTATTGTCTACCGCAGCGCCCAACGGAAGCGTCATATATCATTCCAACCCCGCGTCATAATGGTGCAGGCCCGCCTGCTCATTCCTGCGAAAGCAGGAATCCAGGTTTATTTTCTTTTTTGTAATTTGCAATGCATACTTCATCATTTCCCCTCCCTTGTCCATCCCGTCCCGTTCATCCATCTTCACCTTTTCCCCGGCTTCTCTCTCCCGCCGCCCGCACCCGCATGGCAATCAGGACCGTTCCTATTGTGTGTGATTCATAATCCGCTGAAATCTTGGAATGCCTCCCGATTCGCGCCTGCGGCCAATTCATAGGGTTCTGGCCGCCTTGCCCTGATAATCCGTAAGTTTCAATTCCTTCCCATCGAGCGTCTTTACATGGATAATTGGTGCGGTTTCGCCTTCTACCGGTATTTTGCCGTACCCCCCGACGCTCTGCCGATTCCCCCGTCTTGTTCAACGGAAAATGGGCCGAGATTAGGCAGATTATCTTTCAACCGTTGAATGGCTATGGGACTGAACTTGTTAGGCGAATAAATAAACAATCGCTCTAATTTTGGGATAGCTGCTAAATGTTCAAGCCCTGCATCGGTAAAATCCCCTGTGATTTGTAAATACCATAGATTTGTTTTGTCTGCTAAACAGGCCAGACCTTTATCGGTAATACCCGGTCCTCCGATCCCAAGGGTTTCCAGATTATCCAGATTTATTAAATAAGCCATCCCT
>JAKJEP010000579.1 GCA_022705365.1 Planctomycetota bacterium
TCGATTTATACTTCTCCCTCCACTCCGGATCGTAAGTGACGTTGATGTTCTTCATGTTAGTTCGCAAGTTTGGAGAGGGTCATCCGGGCGTCGGCGGCATAGGCCTCCGTGCCCACCTCGCCCACAATGTAGGGGTTGATGTCCAGCTCCCTGATCTCGGGATAATCGGTCGCCAGTTGGCTGATGCGCTGGAGCGCGCTGGCGAGCGCATGGAGGTCGACGGGCGCCTGGCCGCGCGCCCCTTTGAGCAAGGCATACGAGCGCGTTCCCATGAGCATCTGCATCGCTTCCTCCTGCGTGATCGGCGCCAGGTGGAACGTCACGTCCTTCATGACCTCGACGAAAATGCCGCCCAGACCGAACATGAGCATCGGTCCGAACTGCGGGTCTCTTGTCATCCCAAGAATCACCTCGCGCCCGCGGTGGCCCATCTTCTCGACGTAGGCGCCCCGAATGAAGGCGTTGGGCGCGCGCCTCTGGACGCGCAGCATCATGAGGTCAAAGGCATCGCGCACCTGCTCCGCCGCGGCCAGGTTGACCCGCACGCCGCCAAAGTCCGATTTGTGAATAATGTCCGGGGACGAGATCTTGAGCACAACCGGGTAGCCGATTCGGTTGGCTACCTCGACGGCTTCGTCGGCATCCTTCGCCAATGCGCCCGGAAGAATCTTGAAATCGTAGGCGCGCAGGATGTCCTTGGCCTCGACCTCGCCCACCTGCTCGATCTCGCTCCGGATGTGCCATTGGATGACACGGTCGACGCGGCGGTGATTGACCGGGAATCGGCTCACTATCCGGGCCGGGCGCCGTCGCCAGGCCGCGTAATCGCACATGGCCCGCAACGCGGCCACTGCGCGGTCGGGCGCCGGGTAGTTGGGAATGCCCAGTTCCATGAGGCGCGCCTTGCCCGCTGCCACCTCCTGGCCGCCCATGAACGCGGTGAGCAACGGCTTTTTTCCCTTGTTGGCCGCAGCAAGCTTCTCAGCCAACTCGAGAGGCCGTG
>JAKJEP010000057.1 GCA_022705365.1 Planctomycetota bacterium
GCGCAGGCGCTGATCCATGACCCGCAGGTGCTGATACTTGATGAGCCGACGGACGGGCTGGACCCGAATCAGAAGCATGATGTGCGGCAGTTGATTCAAAAGATGGCCAAGGACAAATGTATCATTATTTCGACTCACATCCTGGAAGAGGTGGAGGCGATTTGCACCCGCAGCATTATTATTGCCCGGGGCAAGATTCTGGCGGATGCCACCCCCAAGGCGCTGAAGGAGAAGTATCAGTTGAGCCTGGATGAGGTCTTCCGGAAGATCACGCAGAAGAAAAGTGCTTAATTGGGAATAATCAATCGCAATCGTTGGCGCGAAGGAGTTTTTCTATGAACGGCTTTTGGGCAGTTTGCAAACGCGAGTTAAAGGGGTATTTTGTTACGCCGGTGGCGTATGTGTTTCTGGTTATTTTTCTATTTTTCGCCGGGTATCTGACCTTTACCAAGGGCGACTTTTTCAAGATGCAGCAGGCGGATATGCGGGCCTTTTTCAGTTTCATGCCGCTGCTGTTTGTCTTTATGGTGCCCTGCACCACGATGCGGCTGTGGTCGGAAGAACGGAAGACCGGGTCCATCGAGCTGTTGCTGACGCTGCCCATCACGGTGCCGCAGGCGGTGCTGGGGAAATTTTTCGCGGCGTGGATCTTTCTGGGGATTGCGTTATTGCTGACCTTTCCCATGCCGCTGACGGTGTGCTGGCTGGGCGAGCCGGATATCGGGTTGATTGTCATGGGATATCTGGGCACGTTTCTGATGGCCGGCGGGTATCTGGCGGTCGGATCGTTTTTCTCGGCAATCACCAAAAATCAGGTGATCAGTTTTATTCTGGCGGTAGTGGCCTGTGCGATTTTGATGTATATCGGCATGCCCAGCACGCTGGATTTTCTGGCCTCGTTTCTGCCGCTGGGACTGGTGCAGGCGGTGGAGAATATGAGCATCCAGGCCCATTTTGAATCGATTCAGAAAGGGGTGCTGGAAGCGAAGGATATCCTGTATTATGTGATTTTGATGGTCGGCTGGATTGCGGCGGGGATGATTATTCTGGAAGAAAGGAAGGCAGCTTGATGAACCGGACCTTGCGAGCGATTACCGCTGTTGTCTTTATCTGTATTATCATGTTTTGTGCGATTTCGCTGGTGCAGAATATGGGGCGGTCCCTGCGCGTGGACCTGACGGAGGGGAAGATCTATTCGCTTTCGGACGGCACCCTCAAGATTCTGGGAAAGCTGAAACAGCCCGTCAAATTAAAGCTGTACTATGCCAAGACGGCGGCCATGAAAGGGCCGGACCAGATTCGTTTTTACAACGATTACTATTTCTTTGTGAAAGAGCTGCTGGGGGAATACGCCGCCCGCGCCCCGCAGGGGATGATTGATTACCAGGTAATCGATCCGCGGCCCTATTCCGAGGAAGAAGAGGAAGCCCTGCGGTATGATCTGAAACGGTTTCCGATTACCGAGGAAGAGAATTTCTTTTTCGGCCTGCTGGTGCAGACGGAATTCGGCGTGACCAAGAGCATCCCGTTCTTTTCCCCGGACCGGCAGAATTTTATCGAATACGATGTCAGTTCGCTGATCGATGCGGCGATCACCCGCGACAAAAGCCGGATCGGCGTGCTGAGTTCGCTGCCGGTGATGGGGGATGATGTGACCGGGTATATGGCCCAGATGATGCGGATGCAGGGGCAGCAGCCCAAGCCGTCCTGGACGATCATCGAGCAGTTGAAGCAGCAATTTGAGGTCAAGGAGATCAAGCCCGATGTCGAGGAAATCAAGAATGAGGATTTCGATGTGCTGCTGGTAATCCATCCCAAGGATTTGCCGGAAAAGACGCAGTTCGCCATCGACCAGTATGTGCTCAAAGGCGGACGGACCATCGTTTGCGTGGATCCGCACAGTATTATCGATATGCCTTCGCAGCAGGCCATGATGATGATGCAGGAACCGCCGTCCAGCAGTTCGAACCTGAATACGCTGTTGCGAACCTGGGGGCTGGAGATGCCGGACCAGACGTTTGCGGGAGATCGGACGCTGGCCCTGTCGGCGGCGCCGCGTCCCAACGAGAGACCGCAGAAGGTCATCGCGTATATGGACCTGAACCGACCGGAGTGTTTCAACGCGCAGAATGTGATGGTTTCCAATCTGAACATGGTACGAATGATTTTTTCCGGCGTTCTGCGCCCGATTGCGGCGGCGGCAGGAACGGAAGGAAACGCATCCCAGGTCCAGCTTACCCCCCTGCTGAGCACCACCAACCGCGGCAATACCTGGACGGTAACCAACCCGTATGAGCTTTCGATGATGGACCCTTCCAAACTGCTGGACCGGTTCATCGAAGGAACCGAGCCGGTACATATGGCCTACTTCGTGAGCGGCCGGTTTAAATCCAGTTTTCCCAATGGGGTGACCGTGTCCGCGGAACCGGCCAAAACCGGGGATTCGGAAGATGAGGATCAGGAAAAACCCGAGGATCCGAATACCCGGCTGCTGACCGGCCTGACGGAGGCGGCGGAAGACACGCAATGCGCGGTAGTGGTATTTGCCGATGTGGATTTTTTGAGCGATATCGTCGCCTATCAGAAGACCTTTTTTGGGGCAGCCCCGATCGGGGATAATGCTACCCTGCTGCTGAACGCCATCGATACGGTCAGCGGTTCCGGCGATCTGATCAGTATCCGGTCGCGCGGGAATTTCACCCGGCCGTTTAAACGCATCGATGAGATTGAGGCCAAGGCCGAAGAAGCCAGCGCCAAGGAAGTGGCGGATATCCAGGCGAAGATCAACGGTTTCCAGCAGAAGCTGAGGGAAATCGCTTCGACGGCGGAGTCCAAGGATCAGGCCCTGCTGGAGAGCACGGTACAGAAGGAAAAACAAAATATTGAGCTGGAGATTCGGAAGGCCGAAGGCGAATTACAGAAAGTGAAACGGGAAAAACGGGAAGAGATTGAAGGTATCGGTGAATGGCTGCGTATGATTAATATGACTTTTGTGCCGGGCGCGATTTTGGTGGTGGCGATTATTTTGAGTTTTTATCGCACGACGCGGCGGCGGCGCTATATCAGTCACGCCAGCGATGCGTAATCAATACCCAATGATTTTTAATGACATAAAGGAGTTGTTTGGATGAGCAACAAGACACTTTCTATTTTAGGAATTATTGCGGCGGTGATGATCGTGCTGGCGGCGTTGCAAGCGCGGCTGGCGCGGGAAAGGATGGCACCTGCCGCCAGCGGTTCGACCTATTTGATTCAAGGGCTGGATATTGCCAAGGTGGCCAAGATTGTGCTGGGGACCGGCAGCAATACGGTTACCCTGACGCGGGACCAGAACAATCAGTTTGTGATCACGAACAAAGAGAATTATCCGGCCACCATCCGGGAAGTGAATTCTCTGCTGAATGCGTGTCTGGACATTAAAGTGAACGCGCCCATCACCTCCAATCCGGATAACCATGCCGATCTGGAGGTATCCGAAGAAAAGGCAAGCAAGGCGGCCAAGTTCTACGATGCACAGGACAATCTGATTACCGGGATACTCATCGGCAAATCCGCCGGGGAAGGCGGCGGCACCTATGTCCGGCTGGCCAACAGCAACGAGGTCTATCAGACCAGCAGTTCCACGTGGATTCGCACCAATGCGGCGGACTATTTTGAAAAGGAACTGCTGAAGGTGAAGGAGGAAGATATTCTGGAGGTAAAGGTGACGGCGCCGGATTATGCCTATACCATTACAAATGAGGCCGGCAAGGATCCGGTGCTGAATCCGGTCCCGGAGGGGAAGAAGGTCCGGCCCGCCGAATGCAAGACGGTATTATCGGCACTGGCAAATCTGAATCTGACCGATGTGATGAAAAACCTGCCCTCCGGCGAGTTGAAATTCGACCGGTCGTATGTCTGCCGGGTGAAAAATTCGACCGTTTACACGATTGAGATTGCCAAGCAGGACGACAAAGCGTATATCCGGTGCGGGGCCGAATTTACCGATACGACTCCGGTGATGAAGGAAAACCGGGAAGAATCCGAAGAGGAACTCAAGAAGAAAGAAGAAAAGCTGCTGGCCCGCGACGCGGCGGAGACATTTACCAAGAAGCATAGCGGCTGGATATATGAGCTTTCCAACTGGCAGATGAAGAATCTGACCAAGGATCTCAAGGACCTGGTGGAAGATATCCCAGCGGAAAAGCCGGCAGAAGAGGCCAAACCGGAAACTCCGGAAGCCCCCGCCGCAGCGCCCAGCACTCCCCCGGCAGAAGCCAGCCCGAACCAACAATGACAGGGAACCACTAAAAATAAGATTTTCAAAAGGTAAAACAGTGTTTTTGACCCCCTCCCTCACGGTCGGGGCTAGGATAATGCAATTTTTAGAGGTACCCCAGTTTTAGGAACAGCTCATGATGGCTGATTTTGAATTATCCGAGCCAACCAGCCAACGAGTAAAATCGATTGACGCGCTGCGTGGTTTTGATATGTTCTGGATTATCGGCGGGGGCAGCCTGGTGAGAAGTTTCGCCGAGGTATATCCCTGTTCTTTCCTGAAATTTTTGAGCAGCCAATGTGAGCATGTCCGGTGGGAAGGGTTTCGTTTCGAGGATTTGATTTTCCCTTTATTTCTTTTTATCGTCGGGGTGGTACTGCCGTACTCGATTTCCAGCCGGATGCAGCGGGGAGCTACCCATAAACAGCTCTATTATCATATTTTCCTGCGAACCGCCATCCTGCTGGTGATGGGGCTGGTTTTCAACGGGCTTTTGAATTTTGATTTTGCCAGGATGCGGTATGCGGGGGTTCTCCAGCGGATTGCGATTTGTTACTTTTTCGCTTCTCTGCTGACGATGCATTGCAAGGTGCGGGGGCTGGCCATCACGTTGGTTTCGATACTGGTCCTCTACTGGGCGGCTTTGATGCTGGTGCCGGTGCCGGGCTTTGGGGCGGGCGTTATCACGCCGGAAGGATGTTTATCCAGTTATATTGACCAGAAACTCCTCATCGGCTCTTTGTATTATGGGTACGGAGATAACGAAGGGATTCTTTCCACGTTGCCGGCCGTTTGCTCGTGCCTGCTGGGAGTCCTGGCCGGGTACTGGCTGCGCAGCGGGAAAAGTCCGGAACGAAAAGCTGGGGGCCTGCTGGGAGCCGGTCTGCTTTGCCTGCTGCTGGGATTTTTATGGGGCAAGCAGTTTGCCATTATCAAAGTCATCTGGACCAGTTCCTTTGTTTTGTTTGCGGGCGGCTGGAGCCTTTTGCTGCTGGCATTGTTTTACTATGTCATCGATGTCCGCAAATGCTGGAAGTGGTCTTTTTTCTTTATCGTCATCGGCAGCAATGCCATTGCCATCTATTTTCTGCAGCGGGTGGTGGATTTTAGGGAAATCGCAGAGTTCTTCTGCGGCGGTCTGGCCTCTGCCAGCGGTCCCTGGGGAGCCGTAATATTGGTGGTGGGCGTGATTGCCATCAAGTGGCTGCTGCTGTGGTTTCTGTACCGGCGCAGAATTTTTCTCAAGGTGTAAACCGGGAATCCGGTTTATTGAATGCGGTGTAGTTTGCGGTATTGGAGCGGGGTCATGCCTTTTTCTTTGCGGAAGGACCGCCAGATGGGGGTGAGGTTCGGATAGCCCATCGACAAGGCGATCTGGGAGATGGAGAGATTCGTTTCGGTCAGCATCCAGGCAATCTGTTCCATGCGGACCCGCATGATTTCCTCGTGAATGGTGTGTCCCAGCACTTTGCGAAACTTCATTTCCAGGGTGCGGCGCGACAGGGTCACGGTTTTCATCAAATCGTTGACATGAATCTGGCTTTTGGCGTGATTGCGGATAAAGCGGACCGCATCGGCCACCTCCGCATCTTCGATGGCGATGACATCGGTGGATTGCCGGGCCACAATATGGGTGGGTTTCATCAGGATTTGGCGCCGGGCAGGCTGGCCGGACATCATTTCGTCCAGAAGGCGGGCGATTTCATAACCGGCTTTCTCGAAATCCATCGCGACACTCGATAAGGGGATATCGGCCAGATCGCAGATGAGTTCGTCGTTGTCCACGCCGATGACCGCAACCTGTTCCGGCACCAGCAGGCCGGCCTGCGTGCAGGCTTCGATGACCAGTTGGCCGCGGTCGTCATTGCAGGCCATTAAACCGACGGGCATGGGGAGCGACCGAAGCCAGCCGGCGAGGTAAAGGCTTTCTTTTTCCCAGGAGAGGTTTGCCGGTATTTTCGGCTCCTGATAGACATGGACCGTAAAGCCGGCCTTTTCGATGGTCCGACAGAATCCTTCGCAGCGGGACTGGGACCAGCAGAGATTTTCGAAACCGCAAAAGGCGAAATGGCGAAAGCCCAGGTTCAGCAGATATTCGGCGGCCATTTTTCCCACCGCCTCCTTTTCTTCAAAAACGTTGGGGACGCCGGCGATATTGCGGCGGGTGGGAATGACAATCACCGGCAGCCGGGCCGCACGGACCTGCTGAATCAGATTTTCGTTCAGCTCGTGCATGACGGTGATGATGCCATGGATTCCTTTTACATCCATGCGGCTAAGCGGCTTTTTGCGGGAGGGGCGGCTGTGGTATTGGGGGTAATTGCGAAAGTATTTCCAGGGGCCGTGAATCTGGGAATACTGGGAGATGCCCCGTAAAATATCGCGGTCGCTGGCCCGCGATTTGTCCATCAATAATAAAACTTTTCGCACTTCACCCATACGGCTGCGGACTGACGCTCATAACTACTTATTTAGCAACAAATACAGTTTCATTTACCGGTTTAAAACCGGCAGTATAGTATAGAGTTATTTCTGGCGGAAGCAAAGTAAAATTGCGCAAAATGTAATCATTTATGCGCAATAATATATAGCCACACCGGGGGATAATCCTGATAATCATCGCGGAAATATAAATATTCTTTTAAACATCCGGAATTCGAGGTTGGTATGAACATGGTAGCGGTGAATTTATCCATCGGCGGGATTGACCTTGCAATCATTATTTTTTATCTGGTGGGCATCGTGGCCTTGGGGTGCTTTGCCGGTTACCACCAACGAAAAGGTGCCCAGGGGAAAGACTACTTCCTGGCGGGGGGCAATTTGAAATGGCCGATGATCGGGCTGGCGCTGTTCTCCACGAATATCTCCACCATTCATCTGGTCAGCCAGGCGCAGGAAGGGTATATGAATGGGCTGGCCGCGGGTAACTTCGAGTGGATGGCACCCTTTACATTAATTGCTTTATCGCTTTTTTTCGCTCCTTTTTACATCCGTTCCAAAGTAGCGACCCTGCCGGATTTTCTGGAACGGCGTTATAACCGGCAGTGCCGGGATTGGCTAGCCGTACTCTCGATTATTTCGGCCATTTTTATACACATCGGATTTTCGCTTTTTACTGGTGCTGTTGTACTTGAAGGTTTGTTTGGTTTTAACAGATTCGCAAGCATTATCTCGATTTCTATCCTTACCGGTCTTTATACGATTGTCGGTGGATTGTTGGCGGTGGTTCTCACCGAATCCATCCAAACCATCATCCTGCTGATTGGCGCCATATGTATAACCGGAATCGGCTTATATAAAATTGGCGGTTGGGAGGGGATGGCAGCTTATGTAGAACCGGTGAAACTCACAATGCTCAGATCCTCAGAAGACACGGCCAATTTACCCTGGTACTCTGTTTTCCTGGGTTATCCGGTAATTGGTTTGTGGTATTGGTGTGCGGATCAAACCATAGTCCAGCGGGTTCTTGGGGCCAAGGATGAAAATCATGCCCGGGTGGGACCCTTGTTTGCCGGATTCATTAAAATTCTGCCGGTCTTCATTTTTGTGATGCCCGGAACTATATGTCTGGCTTTATGTAACAAAGGGCTTATTCCCAAGCTGGATTTGGAAAATTCCAAGGATACCTACTCTCATTTAATCACAAATATTTTGCCGATTGGCCTGAAAGGAGTGGTGGCGGCTGCCTTGCTGGCGGCCCTGATGAGCACGGTTTCCGGGGCACTGAATTCCATCGCCACGCTTTTCAGTTATGATATTTATAAGCGCTGGCGGCCGGAAACTTCTGACAAGAAACTGATATTAATTGGCCGAATCGTCACTTTTATTGCTATGGTCCTTGCTATTCTTTGGTCTCCACTAATTGATCACTTTAAAACAATCTATCAGGGTTGCAACACATTAATCTGCTATATTGCCCCGCCTATTACGGCAGTTTTTCTCTGGGGTGTTCTGGTGCCTCGGATTTCTGCAGTGGCGGCTACTGCGACGCTCTACATTGGTTCCTTTTTAGGCCTTGTTGTTTCGCTGCTGGAATGGTTTAAGGGATATACCGGCTGGCATGTTCATTATATGATGACAGGATTTTATTTGTTTTGCATCTGCTCCCTGCTATTGTTTATTATTTCCTGGCTGAAACCGCATCAGCATACCGAGGAAAGTGCAAAGCTCGTTTGGAAGAATCCGCTGGAGTGCATTCAAAGCCCCGGCTGGCGGGGGATCGGGAATTATAAGTTTCTGGCCGCACTGCTTTTTGTCATTATGGTCAGTTTGTATATAATCTTCCGATAATCCGGCTAATGCCAGATTCGGCCTTGTGTCCTATTATGGAGAACAGGAATTGCTATGATGACATCCAAAGAACGGATGATGCGGGCCTTGCATCGGGGAAAGCCGGACCGGCTGCCGGTGAGCGTGCATCAAT
This sequence comes from Planctomycetota bacterium, assembly GCA_022705365.1. Classification (GTDB taxonomy): domain Bacteria; phylum Planctomycetota; class Phycisphaerae; order Sedimentisphaerales; family SM23-30; genus JAKJEP01. The sequence goes on from JAKJEP010000057.1 coordinate 8,682, forward strand.
GGCAGACTTATCATCTGAATCAGTTTATGAACGGCATGGATGCACTTTCCGCCTTTCAAGCCACCGGGATGGATGCGGCCATCCAGTATTTCGAGACGATGGGGCAGTTCTGGATTCCGGAGGCGGAAAAACAGGCGGCCCAGAGTTCGCAGTGGCGTGATGATATTCTGGTGGTCAGCGATGATCCCGCCAACAAGATTCTTCATCATATCATTACCACCCCGGAAGGCAGTCTGACCTACAAAACCGGCGGTAATCTGATGACCACCTGGATTACCGAATACCTGGTGAAAAAGCACGAAGATATCGAATTAATCGATAAATATATGCCGGTCGGCACGTTGAATAAAGAACATGTGGCGAAGGCCTATGATGAAGTCGGGGATGCCGGGATTTTGCGGGGGTTTGTCTGGGGGGACCAGGCCGGCTGCTGGCAACATGCCTGCTGCCTGATGGATGTGAATGACCTGATTATCGAGACGTTTGAAAATCCGGACTGGGTGCACCGCTTCCTGCAGATCCTGCTGAAGAAGAAGCTGCGGTTTATCGAGGAATCGCTGCGGGGGGCGAAATTCGATTTGATTGAAACCGGCGGCGGGGCCGGCAGCGATACGCTCATTTCGCCCAAGATTCACCGGGAATTTTGTATGCCGTATGACCGGCAGATGCACCGGGCGCTGCACGAGTGCGGCCACCTCACGACGTATCACACCTGCGGGGGGATGATGCATATCCTAGACCTGATCATGGAAAATGAAACGGATGCCTCGGAGACGCTTTCCCCGCCGGGGACCGGGGGCAATATTTCGGAGCCGGAAAAGGTCAGAGAAAAATATGGCGGCAAAGTGGCCATGATCGGGGGGATGGATCAGTTCAATGTTCTTTCCACCGGTACCAGGGAACAGATTCAGAAAGAAGTCCGCCGGCTCTTTGAAGGTTTTGGCCCGGAGGGGGGATATATACTCAGCGCTTCCGATCATTTTTTTGAAACGCCGGTCGAGAATCTTCGTATTTACGCCGAAGCGGCCAAAGAATGTACGTATTAGCCGAATTTCTTTTCGTTAAAGATTTCTGCTATTGGAAAAAAGTAACAATCAGGAAAATCTGGAGGTACCACATGGTATATCGCAACCCACAATGGAGATTTGTTGTTTCAGCCAGTTTGGCAATCGTGGCTGTAGTCATTCTGTCATCCTGTCAGTCACATGGCGTGAAAACCCATTCATCCGGATATGGGTTCGATCCGGGCAGCCCGTCCTATGCCGGGCATAAAGGGATAACCCTGTATGTTTCCAAGCTGGGGGATGACTCCGATGGCAGCAGTTGGGGCAAGGCATTCACGACGATTCAGAAGGCGCTGCTGGCCATACCCAGCGATCAAGGCGGCCATCGGGTCATCCTGCGTCCGGGTACGTATGAAGAGGCGAATCTCTATCCGACGTTCCGGGGCGCGGCCGGGTCGTACAATGAACTGGTGGGCGATATCGATGGCCGATACGGCTCGGGGACCACGGGGCGGGTGATCATCGATTGCGGGGCCACGGCGGAAGTGCTGCGTTACGGGGAAGGCGGGGATTACCATTATAAAATCGTGGAAGGCGATCCTTCCAAAGAATGGGGGCTGAAGTGCGTGGACTGGTACGGCCCGTGGAGATGTGATCCGAGTTTTTCCGGTTCGATCTGGGACCGCTGGATCTTTCGGAATCTGTATGTGACCGGGTGCGAAGGCGGGCTGGGCGTGGATATTACTTCGGATCAGGGGGTTGAGTTTTCCATTCTGGTCGAGAACTGCGTTGGCATCGGGCGTTTTGCCGGGGCGGCGGTTATGGCCCATACCCCCCGGGCGGGTGAGCCGGTCCTGTTCAAGGACAGCTATTTTGTGAATCTGGACTGGTGGGGAGATGCTGGGGCGGCGTATGTTCGCGGCGAGAGCACGGCCATGCCCGATATCCCCCACGCCACCTTTGAGAACTGCACGCTGGTTAGTCCCGACAACGCCCTGCAGGCGGGCTGGCCGGGCGTGGATGATTTGTACACCCGGGTCAAATTCAAGAACTGCCGCCTGATCGTGCTCAATTTCTCCCAGCCGCGCGGCACCCCCTCGTCCGGGATCATCTGCTGCGGCTGCAAGGACGGCAAGCAGTTACATGTTGACTTCGAGGATTGTACCCTGATGGGCTATAAGGTTTTCGGAGTCCGGGAGGGGGAGGTGTCCTACACCACCAAGGGGAAAGTTTGCGCATACGTCCAGTATGAGCAGGCGGTGCCGGAGGGGATGGAGCGGCTTCGGTACTGGCCGCCGAGACCTTTGACGAGATGGTTCCCGAACGGTTCCAGAACAAATGAGAGGTATTCCAGTGCATCGATAAAGGAGTCCCATGAATTCCCGAAGTCCGAAGCGATTATCCGGTTTGGTTTGTCTGCTGGTTTTGTTTTTCGCGTTGGGAAACCGGCTGGCGACGGCCGCTCCTGAGAGTGCGAAAAATGAAAAAGGCATTCAGGCTCAGGAGTTGAAAAATCTGAAGTTCGGCATGTTCATCTGCTGGTCGTTCAGTACGTTTTCGGATCAGGAATGGACACCGGGCGTCAAAGATGTGAGTTATTTCAATCCAAGCGGTATGGATACGGATCAGTGGTGCCGGGTTGCCAAAGAAGCAGGGATGGGGTATATTCTGTTTTTGACCAAGCATCATGACGGTTTCTGCCTGTGGGATACGAAAACCACGGACTGGAAGGCCACCAAAAGCCCGCTGGGGCAGGATGTGCTGGCGGCGGTGAAAAAGTCCTGCGATCAGTACGGCCTGAAACTGGCCCTGTATTTTTCGGAAGGCGACTGGACCTGGCCGGGTGCGGAAACGCCTGCTACAGGAAGCGACAAGTTTGTGGGTGGAAAAAACGCGGAATTAAAGAAGGCCCAGCTAAAGGAACTGCTCACCCAATATGGCCCGATTGCCTATATCTGGTTTGACCATGCCCAGGGGGACGGCGGCCTGGATCATATCGAAACTGCGCAATTTGTGAAAAGCGTGCAGCCGGACTGTTTTGTGGGATTCAATCACGGGCAGACGGCTGGGGATTTGCGGGCGGGGGAATACGGAAAGCCCGGCCCGCTGGATAATCCCGAGGCCGGCGGATTCAATAAAGCGGTGAGTGAGGACTATTTGATTGCGGAGTTTGCCATGCCGATTCTTGGCAATCAGGGGCGATGGTTTTATACGAATCCGGGAAACGATGCGGTTTCCCGTTCGGCGGAAGAGATTTTCAGCCTTTATCAGGAAGCGGTAAAATACGGCAATCTTTTCTCGCTCGATATCGGCCCGGACCGGAGCGGGAAACTCCGGGAAATCGACGTGAAGACCCTGCGGGAAGTGGGCAAGCTCATCCGGGAGGCCACCCCCCTATCGTATTCGGCCGCGGTGATTTCGCCCCTGCTCAAGCTGCGGCCGGAGCAGAGTTATACGGGGCCGGACCAGCGGTACATTCATCTGGCGGCGGCACGGGGGGAGGCCGAGAGCAGCCAGGTGCGGATTACCGCTCAGAAAGACATATCGAATATGGCCGTTACCACATCGGAGCTGACTGGTCCCGGCGGCGCTGTCATCCAGCCGGAGATTTCTCTGGTTGGATATGTACCAGTCGAAAAACCCACGCCTGGCGGCTTCGGAATACCGGGCCAATACCCGGATCCGCTGCTGCCTTTACAACCGTTTTCCATCAAAAAAGAGGAGGCAAAATCTCTCTGGGTAACTGCCTGGGTACCTCAAGATGCTCCTTCCGGTGATTATAAAGGAAAGATACAGATTACTGTAGAGGGCGATAGACCTTCCCATGTCGATGTGGAACTCCAGGTATTCCATGTGAATATCCCGGTTCAGAGTAAGCTTTGCTCCTTATTTTTGATATGGGGACAAGGCGGGAAAGAAGAATTTTATGGCAAAAAAAGATGGGAGGAGGAGATGAGGGATCCATTTTACGAACAGCTCTTACGGTATCGTTTGAATGCTTCTCCGCCCACTATTCCCTGGGATACTGTTTTCACAAAACAGCCGGGTGGGAAATGGGATGCTGACTGGAATGAATTTGATCAACAGGTAAAATACTGGATGGGCAAGGGAACGACTTTTTTCCGAACCGGTGGAATTATTGGCTGGCCAGGTGTGAATAATCTGGCCGGCAGCGATTCTCCCGAAGACAAGGCTACTCGTGAAGAATGGGCCGGGAAACTGGCATTGCTGGACCATCATCTGGCGGAAATGAAATGGGAGAAGATGTTTGGCATCTATGCCTTTGATGAGCCGGGGATATCCCCTGATTATCCGGAAAAGGGCGATACGACCGGCCCGGAAAACGCGGCTAAAATCCGGGAATTCGCCCGTTTTGTACAGAAGCACGCTCCCCATTTGCGGATTCTGATGGTAACGTGTGATCCGGCGTATGAAGATGTGAAGCTGGATGTACCGGCTTATATCTGGGTGCCGCATATCAATCATTTTCACCCGGATTTTCAGCAGCGGCGGCAGGCGATGGGGGAACCAAGCTGGATGTATGTCTGTATCACCACGGTTTATGTGCCGGAATTTCCGGATATCTGGCGGATCGACCGCAGCGGCACCTCGCACCGTGCCATCGGCTGG
>JAKJEP010000580.1 GCA_022705365.1 Planctomycetota bacterium
CTTGTTCATTTTGTAAAAAATGTTCGATCAAAGATTCAGGATAATGTTAATATGATAGATACCATTATCGAGCATAATTCAAAAGATCCTTTAGGTTAAAAATTTATGAAAGATCTTTATTGTACAAAATGCTTAGACTATACATCTCATGAAGAGATGGTTTGCAGTGTTTGCGGTGAAACCTATGACCCAAATAAACGAAGAGTAGTTATTGCTGGCCCCGCAGATGATCCAGTTGTTATTAAAGCAAAAGAAAAATTCCTTTCGGAAAATCCTGAGGTTATCGTTATATCCGAGGATGTTGCTTTAGCTCATCGTCTCAAAGATTTTGCTACAGAGCCAAAAGAAATGATAAAAAAATTGAGCCATCTCCTATGATTAGGAATTTAGAGGATCTTAAATATGCTCACCTTACTCGCAAAGAAAGAGAAGCAGATATTCAGCCTATAAGAACTGAACCAAAAATCCAAAGGAATGAACCTTGCCCCTGCGGATCTGGAAAAAAATATAAAAAATGTTGTGGAAAAAACTAATATTCTTTTTTCTTTTCTTTTCTATTTTCATATCAATTAAGGATGGAATAGTTAAAAGGGATCCTATTGAAATGGAATTTCTAGTTAATAGATGGATATTTTATTTAGATATAAATAAAAAAGAATTTAGCGAAGAACTTTTAAAGCAAGCTATTTTTTATGAGAGAATACAAAATCCTGAAATAGTTCTTTTGCAAGCATATTTGGAAACCGGATTTTTCACTTCGGATATTTTTCTTAATGGGCATAATTGCTTTGGAATGAAATATCCTAAATTTAGAGCTACAGTAGCTATTGGTGAATATCAAGGCCATGCTAAATATAATAGTTGGTGGGATTCTGTTATTGATTATGCTATATGGCAGAAATGGTATTTATCCAAAGGATATAAAATTGAAACATTTGATTCTGATGCGTATCTTGTTTTCCTAAATTGCATTAGGT
>JAKJEP010000581.1 GCA_022705365.1 Planctomycetota bacterium
GACGGGTTTGCTTGGTTATGTCCTGTTCCGGTATTCGAGGTCTGGCGGTTTTCTGGTTGTTCCGATGATCTTATTTGTGCAGCGATTAGGGCGGAAATGGTATCCGGTTCCGTGGAAGGGACTTATACCGGAAGGCTGCCATAATTTTTGGAAGGGGTATGGTTATCTATGGGCAGTGAACTTGTTGGCTTTGTCGTTGTCGGCGATTGTGGATGTGGCGGAGGATCGGCAGCTTAGCCGTTTTATCGGGTACTGGTTTTGGATCAGTGGCGGCACTTTGGTGCCGCTGCTCGGCTTGAAGATTTATAAAGACTTTCAGAAGGTGCGCGGCAGAGGTGGAAAAGGAAAAGGCGGGCAGGTGGGTAATCGACTCCCTTACTGACGTGCGGGGCTGGGAAAAGAAAATCAAATAGCAAAAATAAAATAGCAAAATGACAAATTAAAATGCAAAAATAGAAGAGAAACCTGGATTCCTGCTTGCGCAGGAATGACCATCGGGTGATGGAGTGGCATATGAAGACGGTGGAATAAGAACGGAATAACCAAAGATGGATTCCCGCCTTCGCGGGAATGACAGAGGTATCGCCGGCGGCGATGAAATATTAATCCTGGATTCCTGCTTTCGCAGGAATCCCGATAGATCGGGATCGGGCGATGGAATGGTAAATGTGGCAGGAATTCCGATGGAACGGGCGAGGGGGTGGAAAACGGAGCGGGGAGGAGAGTTTGGGGCTAGGGTAACCGGAGCTGTGCAAACGTTACAGAGGGAAAGTTTGGTATATTCAGGGAAGGCCGGTTATTTTACGAGGCGGGGGGGTGGAAAATTACTTTTTTCTTATACTTTTGAGCCGGCTGGGAAAAGTTGAAACGGCTGGGAGTCGATATGGGAAGGGATGAGAAAATGAAATCAGGGAGAATATGGTATGGTCTGGCAGTTTTTGTCAGGAAAACGCAAAACCCG
>JAKJEP010000582.1:0-595 GCA_022705365.1 Planctomycetota bacterium
CAAGAAGAGACCAGAATCTTCAATCCGCCAAAGGATCTGGTAGAGAATTCAAACGTAATGCAATGGATGAAGAAGAAGGGGTTCAAGACAGAGAAGGAGATGCGAGCCTGGTGTTCCTCTGATGAGCATTACCTGGAGTTCTGGGACGAGATGGCTAAGACTTATGTCGATTGGCATAAGCCCTACACCAAGATAATGGACGACTCGGAGATGCCCTACTTCCACTGGTTCACCGGCGGCGAGATCAACATCGCATACAACGCCGTGGACAGGCATGCCAAGGGCGCAAAGAAGGACAAGGTAGCATATATCTGGATCCCTGAGCCGACCGATCAGCCGACCCAGAAGATCACCTATGGCGAGCTTTACAAGGAGGTCAATAAGTTCGCAAACGGCCTCAAGAGCCTCGGCTTGAAGAAGGGGGATCGGGTCAGCATCTACATGCCCATGATACCCCAGCTTCCCATCGCCATGCTCGCCTGCGTCAAGCTGGGCATCATCCATAGCATAGTCTTCTCGGGATTCAGCTCCAAAGGCCTGATGGATAGGGCCGCTGACTGCGGTTCCAGAGCCATCATCACCGTGGATGGATTCT
>JAKJEP010000582.1:628-944 GCA_022705365.1 Planctomycetota bacterium
ATTGCCCTTGAAGCCCAATGCAGACGAGGCCGCCGCTGGTGCCCCCTCTGTCGAGAAGATAATCGTATTCAAGCGCTCCGGCGTTGATGTAACGATGAAAGAGGGCAGGGACGTCTGGTGGCATGATCTGGTCAAGGGCCAGTCCGAAGAGTGTGATCCGGTATGGGTTGACCCCGAGCACAGACTGTATATCCTCTACACCTCTGGAACAACCGGCAAGCCCAAGGGCATAGAGCATGCCACAGGCGGAAATGCCGTCGGAACGCCTCAGACGCTTCATTGGGTCTTCGATCTGAGGGACAACGATGTGTGGTGG
>JAKJEP010000583.1:0-567 GCA_022705365.1 Planctomycetota bacterium
GCGGCTACATTAAATCTCCTCTGATCTGACGCTTTAGTCATTGCGCCAATTCTTTCATTCGAAGCCGCAACCATGCTCAGGAAGATAATGTCACGCTCATCTCCTTGGAAGCTATATGGATTCCCGCATATAAGCTTTCGGTTTTCCATTTCTTCGGCACCAATTCTCTCAAGAAGTTTTTCTTCAATATGATAGGCTTGTGCTTCTCCCTGAAGAACTATAACACCCATGGTCATACCTTGGTATCGTTCATCCGTGCAGCATTTTTCAATGGAATCAATGAGTACTTCAGCCTCAGGACGGTTGATGACCTGGTTTCCCGCGCCTTCTCTATAACCATCCTGAACTGGCATAATTTTAAGCGGTTCTAGACGGTCTGGTGGGTATTGACGCAGAGGAATCAGGGGGTCTGTGCGATAACAAAGATCATTGCTGAAGCGGATTATTTCAGGCATACATCTGAAATGCTCTCGGAGGCTGATTCTATTGCTGAAGCGGATAAGACCATGGGCAAAAAGACTGCTCTCCACATCAAAAGAATCCGCATATTCAAAATCATAAAGGAAA
>JAKJEP010000583.1:641-937 GCA_022705365.1 Planctomycetota bacterium
CAGACCTTCTGGGCCACATTGTGAAGCTTCATCTACGATGATTACATCGAAGATACCGGCACCGGCATCAACGGTTTCATAAACCCGATGTAATGGCATAACCCATGCTGGAACAGCATCCTTACATTCGTTAAGATGTCGTTGGGCATCCTTTCTGTGGGTATACGCATGTTTCCCAGTACCTTTCCCCAGTTTTTTCATTGATTGCTGCCAAGACATCAAGTGCCGTCTGTGTTCTTCCTGCATTCTCGCGAAGCAGAATTGCCAAGCCTTCAAAGATGCAAGGGCTGCAATGT
>JAKJEP010000584.1 GCA_022705365.1 Planctomycetota bacterium
CTCGCCGCTGGCCTGGGCAAAGGCATTGAGGTTGCCCGAGAAGATGTCGAACTGGCCCTTTTGCGCGGCCGTCGCGTCGGTCATGCGGGTGACGACGGTGTCGCCGAAGGTCTTGAAGGAATCGGACAGCTCCTGGCGCTGCTCTTTGGCGGCCTTGCTCAGCTCTTCCCTGCTGCGGGTCGCTTCTTCCCTTACGGCCTTTTCCGTGCGCTCTTCCGCGTTCCTGATCACATCGAGGCGTGCGATCAGGCCGGCGGTATCCGTCTTGGAGATCTTGCCGAGGACCATCAGCAGGATCACGACAGCGATGACAAGCAGGCCGGCGATGGCAATTAGGACTATATCGGTCATTTCGGTGCTCCTGCCAAATCAAGAAGGAGATGGATTCCCGATCGAGCCGAGAATGACAACTTTTCGAGATGGATTCCCGTTTTCACGGGAATGACAACCTTTCCAGATGGATTCCCGCCTGCGCGGGAATGACAACGCTGAGTTTCTTGTTTTCCTGAATACATCCATTTTCTTGAACAGGAAAATTCATCCTTTCAGGAAAATTGATTGCTTTTCATTATCCGCTCGATCAGGGCGGTGTCTCTCGTGTAAGGCATATACAGCCGCTCGCGGGCACGGGTGATGCCCACGTAGGTGAGGTTCTTCGCCACCTCGGCCGACCACTCTCCCACCTTCGGCGAATCCAGCCCCAGCAGGAACACGCAGGCGTAGTCCAGGCCCTTGGCGCTCTGGATGGTGGAGATGGTCACGCGGTTGGTGGTGATGTCGTAGTTCTTTTTAGTCTTGTAGTCCTCCGAGATCCAGTTTGAGAGAATGCCTTTTGCCTCGAGGGCGTGGCCGATGAGTTCCGGCAGGGGCTCCTTTATGTCCTCGTAGGGCTCCTTGACGGTGTAGAGGACGGCGATCTCGGAGAGGGGCAGGCCC
>JAKJEP010000585.1:0-567 GCA_022705365.1 Planctomycetota bacterium
GGACCATCCCGCCTGGTTCCGTCGATTTCATCGTCTCCATCGGCGTTTTCAAGCACTTTCCTTCCCGGGACTACACGGGGCGGGTCTTGCGGATCATGGCCCAGCTCCTCAAAGCGGGAGGATTTCTCTTTGTCCAGATCCGTTACTTCGACGGGGAGGAGAAATACCGCTCCAAGGATCGGGATTATGCCCGGAACGTCATCACGATGACCTCCTTCACCGGTCCGGAATTCGCCGCCCGGATCGAGGACGCGGGCCTTGTCCTCCGGCACCGGGAGCAGGACGGGGACGGGGAGGATGAACATCATGCCTATTATCTCCTTTCCAAGGTGGAGAGGCACTTGCCGGCGGGAGGATCATGATCCATCGGGAACGCCTCCAGCTTTTGAACGACCGTCCCGCCGCCGCCCGGGCCCGCTTCGTCCTCTACTGGATGCAGGCCGCCCAGCGGGTCCGGGACAACCACGCCCTGACCTATGCCGTCCGCCGGGCCAATGAATCAGGTCTTCCCCTGGTGGTCTGTTTCGGCCTTGCCGGCGGCTTTCCCGAGGCGAACCGGCGCCATTA
>JAKJEP010000585.1:649-935 GCA_022705365.1 Planctomycetota bacterium
CGCCCTGGATCTGGCGCCCGGCGCCGCCGTGATCGTCACGGACCGGGGGTACCTGCGCGTCCAGAAGAAATGGCGGGAGACCGTAGCGCGGGACGCCCCTTGCCCGGTGATCCAGGTGGAGACGGAGGTCGTCGTCCCCGTGGAGGCGGTCTCCGCCAAAGAGGAGTATGCCGCCGCAACGCTGCGCCGGAAGCTCACGCCCCTCCTGGAGACCTATCTCCAGCCCCTGGCGGCGACGGCGCCGGACAGATCCTCGTTGGAGACGGATCTGGAATTTGTCGCGGCG
>JAKJEP010000586.1:0-284 GCA_022705365.1 Planctomycetota bacterium
ACCGCCGTAGGGAGCGGGGATCTGTACCGGTTTCTCCACAATCATCCGGCGGTGGAATTTCATCCCGCCGACTATGTAAACAATCCCATCGTGATCGCCCAGCAGGAGCGCATGACCGCGGTCAATGCCGCCACCGCCATGGATCTTACCGGTCAGGTCGCCGCCGACGCCCTCCCGCAGAATTATTTCTCCGGCGTCACGGGGATGGCCGACTTCGTCGTGGGGGCCCTGGCCAGTATGGGCGGTAAATCGATCCTGGTGCTGGCCGCCACGACTCCGGACGG
>JAKJEP010000586.1:294-909 GCA_022705365.1 Planctomycetota bacterium
TCCACCGCCGCCTGTGATGTGGTTTCCCGCATCGTCCCCATGCTCAGGGAAGGGGCCGGCGTAACCCTTACCCGGGGGGACATCCATTATGTCGTTACGGAATACGGCGTCGTCAATCTTTTCGGCAAGAGTCTCCAGGAACGCGCCATGGCCCTGATCAGCATCGCCCATCCCTCGTTTCGCGACGAGCTCTTTCGGCGGGCCAAAGAGCGGGGGCTGATCAGCGCGGAACGGACCCTGGATGAATCCCTCTTCGGCGTTTATCCCCAATGGCTGGAGGAAACCAGGGAATACGGGGGCGTACGGGTGGCCTTCCGTCCCGTCAAGCCCACCGACATCCGTCCCATCCAGGAGCATTTCTACACCATGGACGACAAAGATGTCTCGACCCGGTTTTTTCAGTTGCGGACCACCTTCTACCAGGATCAGTTGAAGGAGATCTACCAGGTGGACTACATCAAGAACATGACCATCGTTGCCGTCACGGGGAACGGCGGGCTCGAAAGGGTGATCGGCGTCGGCGAATACAACCTCGAACCGGCCCACAATCGCGTGGAAGCCGCCTTTTCCGTCTCCAAGGACTGGCAGGGGAAGGGTATTGCCCATGTCATCCTG
>JAKJEP010000587.1:0-286 GCA_022705365.1 Planctomycetota bacterium
CGGAATCCAGGGCGTCCAAACCGTAGTCGTCGTTTTGATAAAGCATGGCGATTTTCTTGAACTTCTTTTTTTCAACGGCGAATTTGGTCAGGATGCTGGAGTCATCTTCGTACGTAACCCAGATATTCCACAGGTAGGGATTATGCGGATCCCAAAACGATCTGGCGCCGGAGCAGGGGGAAATCCAGATGATTTTGTTGTCCAGAAGAATTTGATAAACGGACTGACAGCAGGCCGTGCCCACGCCGCCCACAAAGGCGAAAATGCCATGGCGTTCAGTCAATTC
>JAKJEP010000587.1:323-894 GCA_022705365.1 Planctomycetota bacterium
TGTACTGGTCGTCACGGACGAAGAATTTGACTTTTCGGCCGTGAATTCCGCCTTCTTCATTGACAATATCAAACATTAGCTTGCTGCCGCGAGCCACGGCGCCCCAAGGCGCCGCCGGTCCCGTCTGCGGACCCCACGCTGCGATGCGGATTTCCTTATCGTCAAATCCGCGTTCGGTGGCAGCCTGAACCGGCCAGGCCAAAAGTAAAACGGCCAAAAAACAAAAAAGCATTACTCCCATTCCTCTTTTTGCATCCATAGCCCTTCCTCCTTTTTTTAACATCATCCTGCATTGGTTAGTGCGGTTCAGCTTTTATACCACTTGCCTCCTTCTTTCAGAAAAATGAACCCGATGTTCACCACGGAGCGACGGTTTGTTTCAGGATAGGCGAAGGTCACTTCCACTTCCACTTCGGCGATCCTGTCGGCGGTGGATATGGTTTGGGGATCCTTATTATCCTGAATATAGCTTATCCGGACGATCTGATATTCGACAACGCGATAGGGCGCGGCTTTGGCCTGGGCCAGATACTGCTGATAAGTATGCGTCCGAAGATAAACGGACGAAGGG
>JAKJEP010000588.1:0-564 GCA_022705365.1 Planctomycetota bacterium
AAGCGCATTGATGACATCCCGGATGAGGAAATATGGCGCATCCGACAGCATCTGAAACGAAAACTGGTCGCGTATATGGTCGGCCGGGCGCGCGCGCAGTGGAAGACTACCGTCGTGCATCCGGTGCAGACCGTTGCCAGCGGAGTTCTTTTGAACCCGTACGCGCTTACAATCGGTTTCGCGCGCCGTTTTGCTACCTACAAACGCGCGAACCTGCTGTTTAGGGACCTTGACCGCTTGCTGCGCATAGTCTGCAACGAACGCAAACCCGTGCAGGTTATCTTTGCCGGCAAAGCTCACCCGGCCGATGAACCCGGCAAGCGCTTGATCCAGGAAGTCTACCAGCATGTAAAGGACGCGCGTTTTGGCGGTCGGCTGGTCTTTTTGGATGATTATGACATGGACATGGCGCGTTACCTGGTGCAGGGCGTGGACGTCTGGCTGAATACTCCCCGCCGCCCGCGCGAAGCTTCCGGCACCAGCGGTGAAAAAGCCGCGCTGAACGGCACGCTCAATTTCTCCGTATTAGACGGCTGGTGGGCTGAAGGCTACAACGGTCAGAAC
>JAKJEP010000588.1:605-889 GCA_022705365.1 Planctomycetota bacterium
GGGCTATTGGCGATTACACTGAGTACGCCGATTTGGACCAGCAGGATAACGCTGATGCCGCCAGTCTTTACGATACGCTCGAGAATGAAATCGTGCCGCTTTACTACACCAAACGTTCCGCGGACGGCCTTCCCGGCGATTGGATTGGGCGCATTAAGGAGAGCATCAAAACTCTCGCGCCGCGCTTCTCGATGACGCGCATGCTTAAGGAATATGTTAACGATCTGTATCTTCCTGCCATCAGTTCCGCGAAGGAGCCCCAACAGGATTAGCAGGTCAGAAGG
>JAKJEP010000589.1 GCA_022705365.1 Planctomycetota bacterium
CAGGATATCACCGAGAGGAAGATGGCAGAGGAAAGGGTGGCATTTCAGGCCTCATTGCTCGACCAGGTCAGAAATGCTGTTATTGCTACTGATTTCGATGGCAGGATCATATACTGGAACCGGTTTGCCGAATCCCTCTACCAGTGGAAGGCAGAGGAGGTGCTGGGGCAGAAGATCAAGGATACCATCATTCCTCTGGATAATAGATCCGCCCAGGAGGATCTGGTGGAGGAGATCCTCGCCCAGGGCTACCGGGAATACGAGTGCCTGGCCAGAAGGAAGAATGGCAGCCTGTTTCCTTCCTCTCATGCCTTCAGCACCATCTGCGATAATCGGGGAAGGCGGATTGGAATAGTCTCTGTGAGCAACGATCTCACAGAGAGAAAGAGGGTGGAACAGGACCTTCGTGAGGCCAAAGAGAGGGCGGAATCAGCTACAAAAGCCAAGTCCGAGTTCCTGGCCAATATGAGCCATGAGATCCGCACCCCCATGAATGCTGTGATCGGCTTCACCGGCCTGCTTCTCAATACCAATATCGACCCTGTGCAGAGGGACTATATCGAGACCATTCGCAGCAGCGGTGATTGCTTCGACCTCATCGAATGCCTGGAGGGCTCAATCAACATGGTGGCTGAAGCTGCCGCCCGCAAGGGGCTCACCCTCTCTTATGAGGTCAAGCCCACTGTTCCCAGGTATCTGCTGGGCGATCTGACCAGGCTCGGGCAGGTCCTGGTCAATCTTCTGGGCAATGCAGTCAAGTTCACTGAGAAGGGCTTTGTCCGGGTAGATGTATCCGCCCTGCCGGTGGAGGATGGCTATGAGATCCAGTTCCAGGTGAAGGACTCTGGCATTGGCATATCCCAGGACAGGATGAGCCGGCTCTT
>JAKJEP010000058.1:0-423 GCA_022705365.1 Planctomycetota bacterium
CCTGCTCAAGCTGGTCCTAGGGACTCATTATGCTGAGCCAGAGGAAGAACATGAGGGAGGAAATCATATGCAATTATCTTATGAGTAAGTACAATATTCTATTCATAACGGCTACTTTAAATGTCGGAGGGTTGGAAACATACCTGGTTAATGTGATAAAAACATTATCCGCAGATGTTTTTCACTCTACCGTCGTATATAATTCCACTGGCGATCCGGATTTTCTGGCTGTGTTAGAAAAGCATGGTGCAGAAATATTGCGAATACCGAATTTTTATCTGCAAGTGGATTTCATTGTCAGGCTGATCCGTATTATTAGAGACAGGAAGATTGATATAGTCTGTGATTTCCGCGATGATTTCAGTGCCCCTTCCATGCTGGCGGCAAAAATAGCCGGTGTCAGAAGCCGCGTGGCAATGTACC
>JAKJEP010000058.1:449-13222 GCA_022705365.1 Planctomycetota bacterium
TTTGCCAAAAACCTTTATGCGGCTGGGATGCACAAAATCGTTAAGTCAACGGCAACCCGTATCATTGGTAACAGCACCAAGGTGCTGGATAACTATTATCCAAACTGGAAACGCATGACGCAATGTGCCGTTGTTCCTAACGGAATACCTCTGGCGATATTTACCTGTAAGCATGATAAACTTGCGATTCGCAGGGAATTGGGGATTCCGGTGGATGCTTTTGTGATCGGCCATGTCGGCCGCCTGCATGAATCCAAGAATCATACAGTAATCTTGGAAACATTTATCCGAGTAAAACAATCTTGTCCCCAAGCATATCTGTTGCTGGTCGGGGATGGGCCGCTTCGCGGGCAGATCGTCTCAAAGTTGGCGCAAAAGGGGATTTCAGGTAGCACTTTTATGGTGGGACAGAGAAAAGATGTTGCCCGGATGCTATCCTCAATGGATTTGTTTTTATACCCTTCCATATACGAGGGCATGCCGACCGCTTTTGTGGAAGCGATGGCAACCGGTCTGCCGTTTGTTGCTTCAACAATTGAAGAAATTATGGGGATTGTGCCGGATAATTTGAAAGGTCAGCTTTTTAATCCAACAAATGCCGTTGAAATGGCAGCATCCATTCTTCGTATGATCGAGAATCCAGTTCGTATGCAGGAATTGAGCCAGATTGCCCGGGATTGGGCCATCAAAAATTTTAGTATCGAAACTTCTGTTGCCAATCTAACACGGTATTTTCTTGAACTACTCCAGAAATAAACAGGAATCCTGATGAAATTATTAACCACCGACGAACTGCATTATGTGCAATATAAAGATGCTTTTTTCGATCCGAAAAATATGACTGGAGGAAATCGTTTTGATGAAATCCTAGATGTCTTTGACCGGATGATTCTTGTGGGTAGATGTAAAAAGGTATTCCAGGAACCTCAATGCCAAAGAGTGGATAATGATCGCATAGAATTTTTCCCGGTAACTGATTTTAATGGCTACAAACATGTTTTTCGCAGACTGAAGACTTTTTGCGACTGCAATAGATCGGTCGGTATTGCAGATCGCTATTGGTTACGCGCTCCTGGTTTTATGTCATCCATGATTGGATTTTGGTTGCGCCGTGCAGGCATTCCGTATTTCTCCCATCTAGTGGGAAATATTGGCGATATTGCCGAAGTAACCATGGAAAGATTCCCTGCTTGTGTTGCTAAATCGACCAGAAAAGTAGTGGACTATAAATTTAAGCAATACATGAAAGGATGCTGGGGATCCTTAAGTGTTACTGAGAACATTCTACAAAGTCTCTATCCCTCTTCCTGTCCTTGTAATGATATTGGTGCGTCTGACGTTCGCCTGGATAATACCTTCTTTCAAAAGACAAGGCGAAATTATAATCCTGAAATATTTGAAATAATTAATGTCGCAACCTTGGAACCATATAAAGGACATAAATATCTCCTGAAAGCTCTCAATCAAATCAAAAACCAACGGGCTTGGCAATTGCATTTGGTGGGAGAAGGCCAACTACTAGCTTCACTAAAATCATTATCAAAGGAATTGGAAATTTCAGATCGTGTTGTTTTTCACGGTCATTTGGGTATGAACACAGGCATTAAACAATTATTAGATAATTGCCATTTATTTGTACTTAGCAGTTTTCAAGAAGGTATGCCCAGGGTTGTTCTTGAGGCGATGGCAAGAGCTCTACCTGTTATATCTACTGATGTGGGAGGTGTATATGAAGTGATTCCCGAACAATGGCTGGTCTCTCGCAAAGATTCAATCGCCTTAGCGGAGAAAATAGCTCTATTATGGAATGATCCTGCACTCCTTGAAGCTTCGAGCCGGCAAAATTACGAGAAAGTTCAGGCTTTTAGATTGGATCGCCTTGGAAAACTCCGTCGGGAATGGCTTACCTGGATGAAAGTTCATGGTCATGAAGCGGACAACGTTTCATGGGCGGAATACAGGTCTAAGCTTATATAGTATGTATATGCAATGATTGAGGATTGGTGTAGAATACACCTATGAAAACAGTAACTAATCATCGGGTAAAAATAGGTATAATGTCTTCCGTTCCAGTCACACTGTGGAGCTTCTACCGCGACCTGATACGTACTTTGAAGAACCGCGGTATGAACGTGTTTCTGGCTTCGTCGGCTTTACCCGAATTGTATCGTTTGCAGGAAAAGTTGAATTGTGAGGTATTTCCAGTGAAAATCTGCCGGGAAATATCCCCGTTTCGGGATCTGGTTTCCATTGTAAGGTTATCGTTTTATTTCCGGAAACATAAACCGGATATAATTCATGCACATACACCCAAAGGTGGCTTGTTGGGGATGATTGCCTCCTATTTGGCGGGTGTTCCGCATCGAAGTTATACTATCCACGGATTGCCGATGGAAACCGCAACAGGAGTCAAAAAAAAATTGCTACGTTTGGCGGAATGGCTTTCGTGCCGCCTGGCAACACAAATTTTGGCGGTTAGTCCCAGTTTGCGCCGCAAGGTGCTAGACGAAACGATTTGCCCGGCTGCCAAAATACAGGTATTGGGAGAAGGCTCTGCCTGTGGTATTGATCTTGTTTATTTCAGCCCCAGCGAAAAGACTTTAGCCTCAGGCAGAAACATCAGAGCAGAATACAATATTCTCGAAGATGCAATTGTGATAGGCTTTGCAGGCCGAATTGTTCCGGATAAAGGGATTGAAACTTTGGTACGTGCCTTTGAAAAAGTTTTAGAGCAGAAACCTGATACCTATCTCGTTTTGGTAGGCGACAGGGAAATAGTACGAGGCCAACAATTTTCGCAAGAGATCGAAAACAGATTGCAGGAAAATTCTCATATTATTTGCAGCGGTAAATTTGTTATGGATATTGTACCTTATTATGCAGCGATGGATATCGTTACCCTTCCCTCCCATCGGGAAGGATTTGGTTTGACGCTTATCGAAGCGGCTGCGATGGGCTTGCCCGTGGTTGCGACGAAGGTTACCGGCTGCGTGGATGCCGTTGCGGATGGGATTACGGGGATACTGGTTGAGCCTGGTGATGTTAATGGATTGTATGAGGCGATGCTGCGGCTGGTGAAAGATGCGGATTTGCGAAAGAGATTCGGGGAGCAAGGCCGATTGCGTGTAGAAAAGTATTTTGATTCGAAAGAACTAATCCGGGAACATATCCGGTTTTACAAAACCATGTTGAACAGGACAGATGATTGAACGATTGGCAAAAATCCATGCTCCAGAAGCAGCTCAATTACATATTTTGGGAATTGAGAGCGGTTTCATCAGTTCGCTGGGCCTGGATTTTGTGACGGCTCTGTACGAAGCAATAGCGGAAAGTAAAAGCAGCTTCGGTTTTGTTACCTGCGAAGGAGAGGAAGTAATAGGATTCGTGGCGTTTACGGAAAATATTAATTCCTTGTACAAATCTATCATATGGAAAAAAGGATTCAAATTCGCCTTTTTACTGGGGAGCAGACTTTTCAGTTGGACCAGGCTTAAGCGGATCTGGGAGACGTTATTGTATCCCAGCCGGGTGAAGGCGGACGATTTGCCCGCCGCCGAATTGCTTTCGATCGCCGTTTCCCCCCAGGCCAGAGGCAAAGGAATCGCTTCCCAATTAATCGAAGCGGGGATTGCCGAATGCCGCAAACGGGGAATGGACCGGATGAAAGTGCTGGTGGGGGCGAATCTGGTGGCGGCTAATAAATTATATTTGAAATGCGGTTTCGAGAAAGCCGGTGAAATCATGAACCACGGCGCGCTCAGCAATATCTATCTCCGCCGCATCGTTTCGTAAAATATAAAGTTTTCATCAAGGGCTTATACGGGCCGCTTACGCTTTCCCTAACAGAGAGCGTGGGCGGCCTTTTTTGTTTCCGGACGGCGGCGATTTTGCTTTTTGATGAGAAAACTAGTCGGAACTATTTCAAACGTTATCAACAAGACGGTATCCCGGCGTTGCTGGAGGACCACTATCCTAGCGCAGAACCCAAATTGGATGAACAGCAACAGTCCATTTTAATCCGCCCCGTGACATCCATACTCTTTATTTTTTTACTGATTTTTCTTATCAGATATGCTACAATTACATATTACAAAAGGAGTCAAATGATCCAGAATATACGGCCAAAGACATGTTTTTTGAAAATTGTCATAACTATTTGTAATAAAATAGGTAATAGCATGAATCGTGCTTTTTTATTCCTTGTTCTTTTCTTCCTTTGCGTGGATTCGATCTGCGTAACAGGCCAGCAGCAGGGAGACGTCGATGGTGACCAAATCGTTGACTTGCATGATATCACCGCTCTGGCGGATCAATGGTTAAACGGACCCGGCGGGACTGCGGATCTGGCAGATAATGATGGTGTAAACTTATCGGACTACGCCATCGTGGCTCAAAACTGGCTGCAGGGCGCGTTACTCCTAACCGAATTTATGGCCGAGAACAAAAATTATCTGGCAGATGGGAACGGAACCTTTTCCGACTGGATTGAAATCCATAATCAATCGGGATTTCCGATTTCCCTTTCGGGCTGGTATCTGACCGATGATCCCAATGAACTGCAAAAGTGGGCCTTCCCTGATCACCTGATTATCGCCAGCAATGACTATCTCCTGCTCTTTGCCTCCGGCCAGCCGGATACCTCCTACCCCTATCGGGACTCCCTGGGATATTACCATACCAATTTTAAGCTGGACACCCAGGGGGAATATCTGGCCCTGGTCCGGGGAACCAGAATCATGCATGAATATGGTCCGAAATATCCTCATCAATCCAAAAATATATCCTATGGTATCGGCACGGAATCCCAAACGGAAACCACCTGGATTGCCGCCGAAGAAATGGTTCGGGTGCTGGTGCCGGCGGATGGTGCCCTTGGCACTAGCTGGACCGCTTGGAATTGTAACGATACGGATTGGTATCTGGGATTGAGTGGGATAGGCTATGAAACTTCACCTGCTGATTATCAATCTTTAATTCTGACAACCGTACCGGCGGGAACTCTTTCCTTTTACTCGCGTTTCTATTTTACGGTGGAGGATGCCGCCGCCGTCAGTGCGCTAACCTTGCGGGTGAAATATGACGATGGCTTTGTCGCCTATATCAATGGTGTGGAAGTGGCCCGCAGTGCCTATGCCCCAGCCGTTCCCTTATGGAACTCTGTAACCACAGGCGGTTATTACCATCCGGACAACGAGGCGGTTGTCTTTGAAGAGTATGACCTCACTCCATTCATTCACCTGCTCAACACCGGCTCTGCCAATGTTTTAGCCATCCATACCATGAACAACGACAGCAGCAGTACGGATTTGCTGCTTTTACCCGAACTGGTCGCGACCCTCCGCTCGACCACCCAACAACATATTCCCATGTACTTTGCGGAGCCTACCCCCGGCACAAAAAATCAGGGCGGGACTCCGTTTATCCAATCACCGGACTTTTCCCATCCGACCGGCCTGTTCACCGAAAATTTCACTCTTGCCCTGACCACCGAATCCTCTACCGGCACTCTTCGCTACACCACCAATGGAGCTGAACCCTCGGAATCTTCTGCTGTTTATTCCAGCCCCATTCCGATTATCAGCAGCACAACCGTAAAAGCGGTTGTATATGAACCCGGTATTGGGCGCGGCGCAACCGTTACCCGGCGCTATATGAAACTGGATTCGGATGTCCAGGCGTTCACTTCCAATCTGCCGATTGTCGTCATTGACACGCTGGGCAGCACCATCGGAACTACCTCTTTCTGCCTGTCGTTTTCTGCTTTCCTGGATACCGCCGCCGATGCCCCGGCCGCTCCGGAATCCGGGCCCGTGGTTTCTCCTCTGCTCCCGGGGGCTTCGGCGGATTCTTGAAGTTCCAATATGCTTTGGAAACCTGGGATGAAAATAACGAAGACAAAAAATATAGTCTATTGGGTTTCCCGGAAGAATCCGACTGGATTCTTCAGGGTCCCTATTCTGACAAAACCCTGATGCGCAATTATCTGATTTACAACTGGAGCAACGACATCGGCCGCTATGGCGTACGTACCCGCTTTGTCGAAATGTTTCTGAATAGCGATGGAGATAATATATCCTATGAGGATTATGTCGGGGTTTATGTATTTATGGAAAAAATCAAACGGGATCCCTACCGTGTGGACATTACCAAACTGGGACCAACCGAAAACACCGAGCCGGAAATCTCCGGCGGGTATATGTATAAAATCGATCGCCCGGCTCTCGGAGAAACCGGATTTACCACCGCTCATGATGGGGTTCTCCTGGTTCATGTCGATCCGCAGGAAAGCGAAATCACCGGTACCCAAAAAGCCTGGCTGAAAAATTATATGGACAATTTTGAAGCGGCCTTATACGGCAGTAATTTTACCGATCCGGTGAATGGATATGCTAAATATGTTGATGTTGATTCCTTTATCGATTTTTATATCATGGTGGAACTGGCCAAAAACGTGGATGGCTTCATCTATAGCACCTATATGTATAAGGACCGGGGCGGGAAGCTGACCATGGGACCGTTCTGGGATTACAACCTGTCCCTTGGTAATGCCAATTACCGGGGCGGCTTGGATCCCCAGGGATGGTTCCACAATCATTTGCCTTCTGATCACTCCTGGGATTACCAATGGTGGAGAAGAATGTTCGAGGACCCGGAGTTCACTCTGCGGATGTGGGACCGCTGGTTTCTGTTCCGCAGCCAGCCATTTGCCACCAGTCGGTTGCTTCAGGAAATTGACAGCGCGGCGGACTTCTTAAATGAAGCTCAGCAGCGAAACTTTGCCCGCTGGCCGGTGCTGGGTACCTATGTCTGGCCTAATCCAGACGGCTATGCAACCAGAAACACCTATCAAAAAGAAGTGGATTGGATGAAAAACTGGCTGCAAACCCGCCTGAACTGGATCGATGCGCAATCCCCTTATAACACGCCTCCAACGTTTGTGCCTAACGGAAATCACGTCTCCGCCGGCCAGCCGGTTCCGATGGCCTCCGGCGGGGTCCTGAACGGCTCCCTGAAACTGGACGGCGACGGCGATTACGTGACCATGACCGGTTACAAAGGCATCACCGCTGCCCAGTCCCGCACCGTCAGCGCCTGGATCAACACCGAAACCACCGGCGTCATCGTCTCCTGGGGCAGAGAGGAAACCGGTAAAAAATGGACCTTCCGGGTTCAGGATTATGTGGGAACCATGGGTGCCGTTCGTCTGGAAGTAGGGCATGGCTGGATGGTTGGTGAGACGGATGTCCGCGATGGCCGGTGGCACCATGTGGCGGTGGTGCTGGACAGCGACGGCACTCCCAATACGGACGAATTACAACTCTATGTCGATGGCCGCCGGGAAGTGCCCAGCAATATCTATCCCCAGGCCATTGATACGGTGGCCGAGGCCGACGTAAAAATAGGTGCCTTTATCGGTTTTCCCGAATATTTCAATGGCAGGATCGACGATGTCCGGATCTATGATCGTGCCTTAACTGATACGGAAATCGCAGCCATGGCGAATCTGCTGACGCCGCCTGCCTCCGGCCTGGTGGGCCACTGGAAGCTGGATGAAACCCTGGGAACTGTTGTTGCCGACAGTGCCGCCAGCCATACCGGTGCGATTACGGGCAATCCCCTCTGGCAGCCGGCCCAGACCATCTATTACACCCTGGACGGGAGCGACCCCCGCCAGCGGGGCGGGGCTGTTTCCCCTGCCGCTTATAATTATACAACAGATGGTCCGCCGCTCCTGACCGAAAACACAACCATCCGGGCCCGCACCTACGCCGCCAGCAAATGGAGCACGCTGCTGGAGGAGGATTTCCTGATGGACCGCGGCGTGGTCATTAACGAATTCATGGCACTCAATAACACCACCCTCGAAGACCCCGACGAACCGGGCGAATACCCCGACTGGATCGAATTCTTCAATAATGGTACCGATCCCGTAAATCTGGGTGGCATGTATCTGACGGACAAGCTGGACAATCCGACGAAATGGCGGATTGCCGCCGGGATTACCCTGCCGCCGGGCGACTATCTGCTCTTCTGGGCCGATGACGACGGTACCCAGGGACCATATCATACCAACTTTAAGCTGGACCAATATGGGGAAGCGGTGGCCTTGTTTGCTGCCGATGGCGTTACGCTGATCGATCAGGTGAAATTTGGCGATCAGTTCTCGGATGTATCCTATGGCCGCTCGCCCGACGGCTCCGTCGCCTGGGGATTCCTGCAAACCCCGACTCCCCAATACGAAAACAGTTCTATTCAATCCGAATGAAAATTTATTGATCAGGAAAGGGCGGTCTGCTGCGCCAGTAAATTCGCCAGGCAGAACGAAGGCAAACAAAAGCCGCTATCAAAAACATCCCCGCTACAAAATAGGCCAGCACCTTCGGGAAAAGTAAAATCAAGGCAGCAATCCCGATAAAAAACAATGCCAGGGTAATCAGAAAACGAATACTCCCGAAAATCAGGCTGGCCCAGGGGGAAAAAGGTACATGGGGAGAATCCGGCCCAGCCGAAATGTTGCTGAAATAAAATTTCCGAAACATAATCATAACTCCTGCTGGAATGATCCAAAAAAAAGGACGCCCCGTGGGACGCCCTTTCGCTTTTCCGTTTCGGCAACGCAGATTAATACATCCCGCCGCCCGGAGGCATGGCATGGGCCGGCTCTTTCTTCTCTTCCGGAATTTCGCTGACAATCGCATCCGTTGACAGCAGCAATCCGGCTATCGAAGCGGCATTCTGCAGGGCAGTCCGTTCCACCTTGGTCGGAACAATTACGCCAAAGTCCATCATGTCGCCATATTTTTCCTTCATGATGTCATAACCAAAGTTTACATTGCCGTTACCATTCTCCAGAACCTTCTGAGCCACGATCGAGCCGTCCAGCCCCGCATTGGCTGCCAGTTGCTTGATCGGAGCCGACAAGGCCCGCCGAATAATATCCACACCGATCTTTTCATCACCGGTGGCTTTCACCTTATCCAACGCGGCAATCGCCCGCAGCATCGCCGTTCCGCCGCCCGGCAAAATCCCCTCTTCCACCGCCGCCCGGCAGGCATGTAACGCATCTTCGACCCGGGCTTTCTTTTCCTTCATTTCCGCTTCCGTCGCCGCCCCGACATTGATCTGGGCTACGCCGCCAGCCAGCTTGGCCAGCCGCTCCTGCAGTTTCTCAATATCATAATCGCTGGTGCTCTGATCGATTTCATTTTTGATCTGTTCGATTCGGCCCTTGATTTCACTGGTCGAGCCGGCGCCTTCGATAATGGTGGTATTCTCTTTTTCCACCGTCACCTTTTTCGCCTGGCCCAGATCCCCAATGCCGATATTTTCGAGCTGAATTCCGAGATCTTCAAAAATAGCCTGGCCGCCGGTCAGGATGGCAATATCCTGCAGCATCGCCTTGCGACGGTCGCCGAATCCCGGCGCCTTCACCGCACAGCACTGGAGCGTACCGCGCAGCTTGTTCACCACCAGGGTCGCCAGCGCTTCCCCTTCAATGTCTTCGGCGATAATCAACAAAGGCCGGCCTGACTGGGCGATTTTTTCCAGCAAAGGAACGATGTCTTTGATGGCGGAGATTTTTTTCTCGTGGATCAGAATGTAGGGCCTGTCCAGCTCGGCACTCATCGTTTCCATGTTCGTGATAAAGTGCGGGGAAAGATACCCTTTGTCAAACTGCATACCCTCGACCAGCTCTACCGAAGTTTCAATAGTTTTACCTTCTTCGATGGTAATTACTCCATCTTTACCTACTTTATCCATCGCTTCCGCAATCATTTTTCCGATTTCGGCATCCTGATTGGCAGCGCAGGTCCCCACCTGGGTAATCT
Source organism: Planctomycetota bacterium (assembly GCA_022705365.1). Lineage (GTDB taxonomy): Bacteria > Planctomycetota > Phycisphaerae > Sedimentisphaerales > SM23-30 > JAKJEP01. Next base: position 10,280 of record JAKJEP010000058.1, read on the forward strand.
GCTTGGTGGAATCGACGGTAATGCTCATGCTCTTGAACTTTTCCACAACCGCCTGCACCGCTTTTTCCAGCCCGCGTTTGAGTTCCGCGGGATTGGCGCCGGCCGTCACGTTCTTAAGTCCTTCATTGAAAATACTTTCCGCCATGATCGTGGCGGTGGTGGTGCCGTCGCCGGCGGCATTGGAGGTCTTGGAAGCGACTTCCTTAACCATTTGTGCGCCAATATTTTCGCAGGCATCTTCCAGCTCGATTTCCTTAGCCACCGTCACACCGTCTTTGGTAACAGTGGGGGAACCGAACGATTTTTCAATCACGACATTGCGGCCGGCCGGTCCCAGGGTTACTTTGACGGCGCGGGCCAGTTTGGCTACGCCTTCCCGGATGGACTGGCGGGCTTCGTTGGTAAATACTATTTTTTTAGCTGCCATAATTTTCAATACTCCTTATCTCATATGATTTTATATTGTTTGTTCTGCTGGTTAGCCCACAATCGCCAGGATGTCGGACTCATCCATAATCAACACTTCTTCTCCATCGACTTTCAGTTCCGTACCGCCGTAGGAGGTGAACAATACCAGATCACCCACTTTGACCTGGAATTCGCTGCGTTTGCCGCTGTCGAGCAATTTGCCATCACCGAGAGCTAAAACCTTGCCGCGACGGGGTTTCTCTTTGGCGGAATCGGGTAGAACGATGCCTCCTTTGGTTTTGGTTTCGGCTTCCAGCCGTTTGATTAAAACTTTATCTGCCAGGGGTCTGATTTTCATCTTGGTTATTTCTCCTTTCGATTTTTTTAAAAGTCCACCTGAAAATAGTCATTTTATTCGATTTAATACGCACTTTAACGGTATTTTGATTGTCTTTTTGCTGGTTTTTACGCATTTCCGCAAACATATTGCTGGCGTAATATTTGGTGAATAACCGGTCGATTTGTGATGCTAAGAGCTTTAAATCCACGGGTTTACCTAAAACGGAGAAGACATTGAGAGAGAGGGCCTGGGCCAGCAGGCGATCGTTGGGATTTTGCGCTAAAAGCATACAGGGCAATAGTTTATCGTGATTGCGGATCATTTTCAGGGCTTGCATCCCTGAAAGTTCTTCCAGCGCCATATCCAAAATCGCCAGATGGATTTTGTTGCTGGAGACGATACGGAGCATATCCTGGGCGGAATCGGCAACGAGGGCGTTGATGCCGCGGGGCTGGAAAATTTCCATAACTGCCTGCGGCCACGACCAGTTAGCGTTGCTGATCAGGACATTTACATTTTCCGGCTGGGTCAATTTAAAGGCCATTGCCAAAATCCTTGTCGAATCTCCGTATAGAGATAATCCGTAACATAATGATGTATAAAGGCAAAGATTGTGCCAAAAGAGGCACAGAAAAGGAAGGTGCAGGTAAACAAAGTGAAAAAAGAATATGATAATGTCATAAATAACTATAAATAAGTTGTTTATGATTTGTAATAATCTGGGTAAAGGATGAACAAAGTGTTAAAAAAGAGGGATAAAGTGGAAGGAAAGAGAAAGGTTTGGCAACCAATTTTGGCAAAAAAAGGGGGTTTTCTGCCAACCTGACAGGCTAGGCGGGCGGCTGGGGGAGATGGAATTTATGTAAGTCGTTAATTTTGGTTTTGGGAAATGTTTATAAGTCCTTATTTTGAGATTGGGGAAATTATCGTAAGTCGTTATTTTTGAATTCAGAAATATGCTGTAAGTGCTTATTTTAGGTGGAAATTGATAGTCCGATAATAAAGTAGGGATTATAACGATTTTAACGATTGGGTAAGATTTTTGGGAAGATGGGTAAGAAATTTGGTATTTTGTAACGGTTAGGTTGAGTTGGTAAATGTTGAACAAAGTGTAGTAAAAGATGAAGAAAGTGATATAAAACATGGGTAAAACACAGTAAAAGTAGTGCAAAAGATAGGTAAAAGACGAGTGAAAAAAAGCAATTTTTGGGCGGACCATGCGAGTTGGGGGAATTGTAAGTGTTGATTTTAGGTTTCGGAAAAATGATGTAAGTCGTTATTTCTGGTTTTGGAAAATTGCTGTAAGTGCTTATTTTTTAATTTGAGCATAGGGCTGATAGCTGGGGTGGGATGGCAGGGATTGGATAAGGTGGGAAAAAGTTGGCCACACCGCCTCGAGGTTGGAGGGTTGGCCGATTTGCCGGGAGAATATTTCCGGCTCGGAGGCATGGAATGCCGGTTTCCCCCCGTGGGCTGGCGCTTTCCGGAAGGGCCAACACGATCGGGGAGATTGGGGCTGCCGTGTGAGGGGAAGAGCTGGGCGGAATGGAGGGGAGGCAAATGAGGCGGGAGGGACAGGCGTTGACGGGAAGCATGGGGATTGATAAGGGAGGGGCGGGGAAAAAAATTATGAATTACGAGGTACGAATTGCAAAATGGTTAGCAGTGAATGGGTGGCGGTTATTGGTGGGAAAAGGCAAGGGGTAAAGATTGGGGTTGCGGAGGGACGGGGATTGTGTTATAATAAAGGCTTAGAAAATGATGGGACATTTTGATTTTGCGGCAGCAGGCAGCTCGGTCAGGAAGACTTGTTGGATAATAGGTTTATTTGTTTTGATGGTAAAGGATTGATTGGCATGAAGTTATGGTGATTTTGGGAGAATGAATAAGCCTGATTCCGGGGCCTTGACGGAAAGGTCGGGAAATAAAGGTCTAGATTGAGATTGGAGGTTGTGATGAAAGATTTGGGGATGATGAGGCGGGCGGGTTGGTTGAGATGGTTGGGATTGCCGGGTTGGTGGCTAGGGGCGGTGGTTTTGGGGATGGTGCTGCCGGTGTATGGGCAATATGGACCGGGAACGGGGGAGCCGGATGATCCGTACCAAATCTGGGAACCCAATCAGATGAATGCTATTGGGGCGAATTCGGGGGATTGGGGGAAGCATTTTAGACTGATGGCGGATATCGACATGTCA
>JAKJEP010000590.1:0-536 GCA_022705365.1 Planctomycetota bacterium
CCCTTGATGACCTCCGATTTCTTCTCCTCGGAGCCCAAAATCTCTTTGTACTGGTTGATGGCCTCCTGAAGCTCGGACATCTCCTTCTCCAGCTCGATGCGACTCAGCCGGGTGAGCTGGCCAAGCTGCATTGCGAGAATGCTCTCTGCCTGGCGCTCGGAAAAGCCGAACTCCTGCATGAGATTGTGCCGGGCGTCGGTGCGGTTCTCGCTGGAGCGGACGATGGCGATGATCTGATCCAGCACGTCCAGGGCTTTCAGCAGGCCTTCGACGATATGCGCCCGGTCTTCGGCAACCGGCACCAGCGCCATCATGTTCACAGAGAAGCTCGTCCGCAACTGCGAGCGCTTGTACAGGTTGTTCAGCACTACATTGGGGTTGGCGTCGCGCTTGAGTTCGATCACGATCCGCATCCCCTTGCGGTCGCTCTCGTCGCGCAGGTCGGAGATGCCCTGGACCTTGTTCTCCTCGGCCAGCGCCGCGATCTGCATGAGCAGCGCGGCCTTCGAGACCTGGTAGGGAAGTTCGGTCACGAT
>JAKJEP010000590.1:646-881 GCA_022705365.1 Planctomycetota bacterium
CCCGCGACCGGTCTCGTAGTAGCTGCGGATGCCCTTGGTGCCGAGAATGAAGCCCCTCGAGGGAAAGTCCGGGCCAGGCATGAGCTTCATCAGTTCATTCGTGCCCAGGTCCGGGGCGTCCAGCACAGCGATGCACGCGTCAACAACCTCGGAGACATTGTGGGGCGCCATGTTCGTGGCATACGCCGGGACGATGCCCTGCGAACCGTTGCACAGGAGGTTCGGGAACATCGAT
>JAKJEP010000591.1 GCA_022705365.1 Planctomycetota bacterium
TTTGGTCTGTTCAAATCCCACTGTAGCGCCTCCTCCTGATTTTATAGCTTACCACCATTAACACTAAATTACGCATCCAACAAAAAAGCCTTCCTCACATTAAGCAAGGAAGGCCCGCCTTCTCCGGTAGCTTTTCCCTTGCCAGCCTCTCGGGACTAGATTAAAGGGTTGTTATTTAAGTATCTATTACTTCCTGTATGACCACCTCGTCTTTGGTATCAATCTCCTTGACCTGAACTGAAATTACTTCCTGCCGCGAGGTGGGTACGTTTTTTCCGATAAAATCTGCCTTAATGGGCAACTCCCGGTGCCCTCTATCTACAAGGACTGCCAGTTGTATGGCTTTTGGCCGTCCCAGGTCTATCAATGCGTCCATGGCCGCCCGTACGGTGCGACCAGTGTATAAGACATCATCCACCAGTACAATAGTCAAATCGTTTATATTGAAATTAACTTCGGTACGGTGAACCAGCGGTTGTGATGCCAGGGTGGTCAAATCATCCCGGTATAGGGTAATGTCCAAAATTCCTACCGGGACACTTACTCCCTCGATTTCTTCAATACGAGCTGCCAATCTCTGGGCCAGGGGGCCTCCACGCCTGCGGATACCAACGATAGCCACATTCTCCACGCCCTTATTGCCACTCCTCCTTACTTTTAGGTACAAAAAAACCTGCCCCGGCCTTCAAGCCATAAGCAGGCTAAACATCGCTGCATCCTTGCTAGCCTCCCGGGCCAACTTAAAGGTCTCACATAAGTGTAATAAATTGAAAACCATATGTCAACAAAAAGTGAGGGGTGACCTACAGGCGCAGGGAAACCAGAATGTCTTGAAAATACTGAGGCAGGGGGCTGGTAAATTCAAGGTAT
>JAKJEP010000592.1 GCA_022705365.1 Planctomycetota bacterium
GGAATTGATAAATATATCTATGGTTTCTATGCAATTCTATGCAGAATTCTCCATAGAAACCAATGTTTCGTATTCTCACTTACATAGAAACCAGTGTTTCTATGCAATATATTACATGGAAACCATAGAAACCAGTCTATTTGTGTCTCTAGGAGAGAAGAAAAAAGTGGGAAGCATAGAGCTTACCCGGTTGAAACCGGGGTCCCCCACGTCACCCCTGCTGGACAGTTACCGGCAGTCGGCCAGATAACAGAAAGGAATCTTTTATGCGAACTAAACGGAAAATGTCATTTGACGAGCATGTAAAACTCGGCAACACCCTGAAAAACTTGCAGCATCAATTATCTGGTGTTTTGAATTGTTTCGGAGTCTCCAGCAAAGAGGCCCGGCTCCTGTGGAAAGTTATATCGGGAGGTGGTGATTTAGGCGAACTCAAGTGCCTGCTGGATGACGTGGTATGCCGCGACTATCCAGACGGGCAGCCGGAAAAAATCTATTACGGCAGCTCCATCGATACGAAAAAGGCCTCATTGGGTGGCCCATTGCGGCCAATCGGAAAAAATAAAATATTTACGTTGACAAACTGTAATGTATGAACGATAATATACTATATGGACATTTTTAAGACTATGAAAAACGAAATTGAAAGCTCATCGGAAACACGGCGGAATCTGGCCCATAAAATCGGTGTGGACCCGGTAATTCTACATCGGATTGTTCACGGCGGGACTTGTACGGCCAAGACTTGCGAAATCATTTTAAGCTATTTTGGTTATACTCTGACCAAACGCAAACGCGCCCAGAAAGGCAGGTGAAACCATGAAAATCGTCAAAAGCGGCAAGAAATTCGCTCTGGAC
>JAKJEP010000593.1 GCA_022705365.1 Planctomycetota bacterium
GCCCGCCGGGATTTCCTGACTACCCCACCTCGCTGCTCATCTGTGAGGCATATACCGTTGATCTCTCGAGGATATATAGTTATCTGATGCCCCGCCCGCCGCCGCCTCCCCAATCCTTAATAGGGGCGCGCATCATACCTCCGCCACATGGAAGAGAACCGACCGATGGATGACGACCTGCAACGCCTCCGTGAAGAACGCCTCAGAAAGATCGAAGCCCGGATGCAGGGCGGCCGGGGCGGTGTCATCGAGATCACCGACGGTACGTTTCAGGAGACGGTAAAGCGGCATCCGTTCCTGGTCATCGATCTCTGGGCGGAGTGGTGCGGCCCCTGCCGGATGGTGGCCCCGGTGATCGAGGATCTTGCGCGTGACTTTGCCGGCCGGGTGACCTTCGGCAAGTGCAACGTCGACCAGAACCGCGCGATATCGACACAGTTCAGCATAACGGCCATACCGACGCTCCTGTTCTTTGCAAACGGCATGCTCATCGACCGGGTGGTCGGCGCGCTCCCGAAAGAGGCCGTCAGATCACGGGTGATGCGGGCGTTCCCGACCGGTTAGGGGATGCCCGGGTCCTCTCAACGGGCGCGAGACCCGCAGATCACACCTCCCTCTCAGATCTCGATCAGCCGGTAGGATGCGTCGCCAAGTCCTATCCGAGCTGCGTAGTCGATCTGGTAACCGCCATCCGTGTAGTCCCAGATTCCCCTGAACTTGTCTTCCCCCGGGGCGGTATGCTCCCCGAGAGCCGTCCGGGCAATCCCCCGCTCGCTGTTGACGAGGTCGAAGCTCGCGTGGTCGATCGCGACCGGATCGGTGGAGGCGAGGATCCCGATATCGGGGACGATTGC
>JAKJEP010000594.1 GCA_022705365.1 Planctomycetota bacterium
CTACGAAATCTGCTGCGGCATCTTTCATGGTTTTGATTGGGCTGTTTGGAAAAAAGGAATTCCGCAGGCGCGGTTGTCTGTTCTGCCGGCGGCGCAGGAGCATGTGCTTGCCCAGGAAGACGGGAAAAATCGTCTGGTGAAGGCGGTTGGTGATTTGTCAAAGGCTTTTGCTCTGGCCGTGCCTCACTTGAAGGCATTAGAGATTCGCGACGACGTGGCTTTCTTTCAGGCGGTAAAATCAGTATTAACGAAGAGCACGACGAACGGACGCCGCAGTCCGGAAGAAATTGAGTTCGCCATCCGTCAAATTGTGTCGAAGGCAGTGTCTTCGGATGAAGTTATTGATATATTCGCGGCGGCAGGTCTGAAGAAACCGGATATTTCCATTTTGTCGGATGAATTTCTGGCGGAAGTACGCGGCATGCCTCAGCGGAATCTGGCAGTGGAAATGCTGCGAAAACTGCTGGATGGCGAAATTAAGTCGCGTGGCAGAAAGAACATTGTTCAGGCGCGATCATTTGCGGAACTTCTGGAGAACGCCATCCGGAAATATCAGAACCGGGCGATTGAAACCGCGCAGGTGATTGAAGAATTAATCAGTTTGGCCAAAGATGTTCGCGAAGCTGGTAAGCGCGGTGACCAACTCGGTTTGACGGAGGACGAGGTCGCTTTTTACGATGCACTGGAAACAAACGACAGCGCAGTGGCTGTGCTGGGGGATAAAACTCTTAAGCTGATTGCGCAGGAACTTCTCAAAGCGGTACGAAGCAGTGTTACGATTGATTGGACAGTGCGCGAAAACGTCCGCGCAAGTATGAGAGTAATCATTAAGCGCATTTTGCGT
>JAKJEP010000595.1 GCA_022705365.1 Planctomycetota bacterium
GTCTTCATAACTGGCTTCAATCAAAAGAGCACGCCAACGGTATTTGGTCATTTTTTCGCAGAGCTTGAAAAATCTTTCTCTCTGCTGGATAACTGTCGTTATCAAATCGGTAAGTGTCTTTCTCTCCAGAACAAGCAGTGATTCCATGCCTTCTATACTGTAGTCACCGACTTTAAGGGCTGTTCGCTTTTCCCCCGCTATCCAGTTTTTAAATCGGTTGAAATCGAAGGGATATTTTTCACGGGTATCGACGAGGACTATAGGTTTGGGGATCTGCCGGGTAATGCTGTGCCCGCCTCGCTTTGCCATTATTTTCTGTTTTGTATGGATTCATCATTTATCAATATTACTTCGGCTTAAATGTTTAAATAATTACGGGCAATTTTATTACTGCCTTAATTCAATTTCTTTTTCCTGGATTCCCGCCTGCGCGGGAATGACAAAGGAAGAAAGAAAAAATGTTTGGCCAATTTACTGAATTCGCGCCTGCACGGGAATGACACCTTTGATATATTTTGTTGCCGGCGCAATAATTTGATTATTCCCGTCATTACCGGGATGCCGCTTTGGCCCCGATACCGTTCTATTACCGACTTTACTATTTCCATAGAAGGTTGATTGGATCTTCCTTCTATAAGAGACTGGACTGAAGCCCGATGCAAAATACTATCTATTTCCGCAATGTGCATTGGATATCGCTTTACAAGTTCAACAACATCATTATCTTTTGCAAGATTTGGCGATAAATTACGTTCCCAGTGTTGCATCTGCATTTCATCCGTCGGATATTCGAGTTTTAAATGAGCATGGAATTCAAGGGGGATATGCACTGTC
>JAKJEP010000596.1 GCA_022705365.1 Planctomycetota bacterium
TTAGATTTTCCTATAGTCAACTAATATCATGATATATTGTAAATATTTATAAATATATGAAATAAAAATATTTATAATAATATCACCAAATATTTTCCTAAAATAATAATTGAATACTTAAATGTATTAGTTATAATTTCAAGAGTATAAGGTATATTTTGAGGTGATATTTTGAATCTCTCGCAAAAGTGTCAATATGCCGTGCGGGCCGTTCTGGAGCTGGCCAAACGATTCGGCCAGGGTGCCATCCCCGCCGGCGAAATCGCCGCCAGCCAGGCCATCCCCCAGCGGTTCCTCGAAATCATCCTCAACGAACTCAAACCGACCGGACTGGTGGACTCCCGCCGCGGTGTCCAGGGCGGCTATTACCTCACCACCGACCCCAGGGATATTACCGTCGGCAGAGTCATCCGCCTGGTGGAAGGCCCGCTGGACCCCGTCCGCTGTACCGGCGATAAAGAGAGTACCTGCTGCCCCCTGAAGGAAAAATGTTCTCTCATCCAGTTATGGAACCAGGCCCGGGAGGCCGTGGAAAAAGTCTATGATTCCGTAAACTTCCAGGAACTCGTCGAACGCGAAAATGCCCTTACCCAGCATTCCGCCCCCAACTACTATATCTAACCACTACCGTCCAAAATTGACGGAACCGTCAAAAGTCGATATGGACATCCAAAAACGGCTCTGGCTCCCCGATAACAAGGGGACGACGAGCTTCTAACGCTTGCGTCTTTCTCATAATGATTATCGGATTATTGACCTACGACCGGGGTACAGTCATGGGCGTTGCCCATACCTCCGGCTGCCGCAGATTCTGGATGTACTCATA
>JAKJEP010000597.1:0-263 GCA_022705365.1 Planctomycetota bacterium
GACCAAGGAAGTATTGCAGCTGCTGGCTGACCATCAGGCCGATCAACCGGAAGGCTATCAGTATGTGTTTATTCCCCCAGCCCGCTATGACCGCATCCAGAAGGAGCGTCAGAAAGAGAAATGGACTGATCGTAAGGCGAATTGCCCCTTGAATAATTTCCGCCGTCAATTCAAGCTGATCCAGTCCAAGGCAGGCGTCAAACAGGGCGAATTTCACGATTTCCGGCGGACCTGCTTGACCAACTGGCTGGCCAATGGACTCG
>JAKJEP010000597.1:287-540 GCA_022705365.1 Planctomycetota bacterium
AGGAATTTCTATTGCAAATCCATTACAAGTGGTTTCTGGCGGCGAAAACAAAAAAGGCTGTCAAGCGCAAACACTTAACAGCCAAGACTTTACAAACTAGCGGGGGCAGGATTCGAACCTGCGACCTCCGGGTTATGAGCTGTATCAAGGCCAAAATCATAACTTATTGGCCTACCCGGATTTACACTTAACTCTCGAAGCCACAAAGAGCAACATTAAATGTGCATGTTGTGCATATTGAGCATGACGTGCA
>JAKJEP010000597.1:558-806 GCA_022705365.1 Planctomycetota bacterium
TCAAGTCGTCGAATATATGTAGACCATTTGACGAACTCATAAAATGTTTTTCTAGGCTTCGCATGAACAGGACAAACTCTCGTACAAGGTGGATCAAATTCGAGGTGCGGAATCGATCGAAAACCGGCAATATCTTTCGTCCAATCATTGCATAACTATTTGTTTTTACAGATTTTATAGAATTTCAATTTTTGTACCTTACAGCCATAACCGGTTTACAGGACCGCTGCCTTTTCTCATCCCGCACA
>JAKJEP010000598.1 GCA_022705365.1 Planctomycetota bacterium
TTTTTGAAGGGCTGACCCAATCGGGCGGCATCTTCCTTTTTGATATAAAGCCGAATGCCCCATGGAATAACGTGGCCGTGAAACCGCAAGACGGCAGTGACATACTGGTGTCCCTTGACTGTACGGTTGGTGACCGGGTCGTGAATCCAGCCGACGGCGTCCATGGTTTTGCCGCGTTTTTGCTTTTTGGAGTCGTCGAGAATCAGTTCGATGACCTCCCCCTTTTGCGGGTTCAACAAGGCCAGTAGCTCATGGGCTTTTAATTGCAACGCCACTTTCGGTTCCCACCGCCCGACATTCAGGAAGTTGTTGAAGCGGCTGCGGTGCGGCTGATTACGGCTGTCCAGATGACGGTATAGGGACGAGATGTTACGGCGTCCCCACGCAAAGACAAAGAGTAAAACCAGCGTGCGAAAGTATTCAAAATGGTCCCAGTGGAACTGATTTTCAAGCGGTTGGAAGAAAGATTCGAGTTTTTTCGGGAAACGGACGATCTTAAACATAACGGCAGTCTCCTGCATAAAAGTGCTGTTTTCAACCCTTTTATCGGACAGATTGCCGTTTTTTGTTGAAATAATCATCATTTTCGTCCAAAATCCCGATCAGAAAAGTCAGTCAACTTGAGTAAATAATTCTATCCGGCATAGAGCAGCAATCCGCCGAAAAGCGCTGCGACAATGCCCCAGGTGCGATAAATCCAGAGCGGCTGTTTTTGCCAATACGCCATCATTTTGTGGACTTTTTCGGGCGCCAGCGTCAGCACAAACAGGTTGCTGACCACGGTAATG
>JAKJEP010000599.1:0-311 GCA_022705365.1 Planctomycetota bacterium
CTTCATACACACCGGAAAGAATAATATCTTCGGCATACGCACCCAGGGAGCCTGCAGTCAGAAGCGAGACCAAGGCCAAAAGAAAAAACTGTGCATTCCGCCCTACCTCCGGAGGCTGTCGAAATATTTTCATAGATACCTTCCTATCTGTAGTTTGGCACGATTACGGCCTGGGGTTTCTGACCTCTGGCTAAATCGGTGTACCAATCATACGGGATATCCATTGGAACTTTGATTGGCGAGCAACCATTCTTCCAGGGTAGATGCCAGCGTCAAAAGCTCCTGGACCTTTTGTTATTTGTGAGCCAAAG
>JAKJEP010000599.1:355-780 GCA_022705365.1 Planctomycetota bacterium
TTTTGGCGGTTCCGTCAGGGTGCAGTCGATAGAGTTATTATATCCGGATGGCGATAGGATAGCAAACAAGATAATCGCTAGCCCGCATTTCTCACGGACTTTCGATTTTCAGCGGTTTTTTTGCCCGCCTTCTTCGTTCTTGTCGCTAGCGGTTGGCGATGCGCAGGACGCCGGCGCCGCGGATTTTTCCCTGTTTGAGCAGTTGCAGGGCCTCCCCGATGCGTGCCAGGGGGAATTCCTGAACCTGGGGGCGGATGGGAATTTCCGCGGCGATCTGCAGAAATTCGGCGGCATCGGCACGGGTGATGTTCGCCACGCTTTTTAGTTCTTTTTCCTGCCAGAGGTCGCGGGCATAGTCCAGGTTCAGGAGGGCCTTTTTGTCCCGTTCTTCTTTGCGAATGGCGTTGATGACCAGCCGGCCGCCT
>JAKJEP010000059.1:0-2122 GCA_022705365.1 Planctomycetota bacterium
TTTGAAACGCGAAAAGAGGATACCTGGTATGAGATAGAATAATCTGTGCCACATAGGAAGTATCGACGGGTGAGTAAAATGGTTTTACTCACCCGTTTTTTTGGCGTTTCTGAAAGGAGAAATGATATGGCGAGCCAACGTGTATGGTGGATGGTGGTGTTGTGTTTGTGGTTCGGGACAAGGGTTGGGCTGGCGGAACCGCCCCTGCCGACGCATAATGTGGAGGGGAACAGCGGGGTGTTTATTACCCCGACGGCGTACCTGGCGAACCCGCCGGCGGAGGGCCAGAAGATCGGGCTTCCGAGTTTTTCAGCGACCGGGGCCTTTATCGGCGAAAAGGATTTTCAATCGTATGTGGTGACGGAAAACCTTTTCGGCAGGCTGGAAGTCGGATATGCCGCCGAGCGGATGGGGCTGGGGGACTGGCCGGATGCGGTGGAGCGGGCCACCGGCGGGATTCAGGTAAAAGATTATGTATTGCTCCACAATCTGAATACCCGGTTCATGGCCGTGAAAGAGGGGGATTTTGAATGTCCCTGGATGCCGGCGATCACGCTGGGGAGCCATTTTAAGTGGAACGACGGTCTTGCGGAGATCAACCGGGAGCTGGGCGGAGAATGCGATGTTCTGGGTGCGGATCATACCTTCGGCACGGAATTTACCGCCCTGGCGAGCAAGACGATTACGGAAGTTCTGCCGCGGCCGGTGATTGTATCCGGGGGCTTGCGCAACAGCGACGCGATTCATACCGGATTTATGGGATTTGCCGGGGAACGCCGGACGACGTTTGAGGGCAGCCTGATATATCTGCTGACCGACAACCTTTTGATTGCCAGCGAGTATCGCCAAAAGCCGGATTTGATCGATCAATGCACGGTGGGGAACGATCATCTGGTAAAGGCGGAAAACGACTGGTGGGATATCTGCCTGGCGTATATTGTGAACGATCATATTACGATTGCCGGCGGTTACGCGAACTTTGGGAACGTTCTCAATCATCATGAGGATAATGTCTGGGCGTTTCAACTGAAATATGAATTTTGACAGAAGGGAGATATGGATATGAAAAGTGTGAATATCATCGGATTGAAGGATGTGCAGCAGGTGTATGGGGGACCGGAGGGGGATTTGTGGGAGCTGGTGATGGGGGAGCAGATTCACATCGGGGGGTTTGTCTCCTCGATGGATCTGGCGGAGAAGGCAGGGATCGGGGCGGGGATGCACGGGGTGGACCTGTGCTGCTGCAGCGGGGCGGGGATGCGGTTTCTGGTGCGATTTCGGAAGGTGGAACGGATGCAGGGGGTGGACGCCACGGAGAAGGTGGTGGAGCGAGGCAGGCAGCGCTGCCGGGCGGCAAACCTGGCGGACCGGATTACGTTTACGCTGGCGGATGTGTGTGCCAGCGGGCTGGGCAATGAATCAGCCGATTTTGTCTGGGGGGAAGACGCCTGGTGTTATGTCGAGGATAAGGAAAAACTGATAGCGGAAGCGGCGCGGCTGGTAAAGAGGGGCGGGATCATCGCGTTCACGGACTGGGTGGAAGGTCCCAGGGGATTGACCAACCGGGAGGCGGAGCGGTTTTTACGGTTCATGAAATTTCCGAGCATTCAGAATCTGGGCGGGTACCAGAAATCCCTACAGGCTGCCGGCTGCGAGGTGATGTTGGCGACGGATACAGGGCGCTTTGCCCCCTATACCGATTTGTATCTGAATATGCTGAACCAGCAACTGACCTATGACGCACTGCGCATCATCGGGTTTGATACCGCGCTGATGGGACAGATGGCGGCGGAAATGGTGTTCATGCAGGAACTGGCCCATGCGGGCAAGATTGCCCAGGGCCTGTTGGTGGCACGCAGGAAAAATTAAACCAGATAGCAGGAGGTATTTGCTATGGAAAATTGTTGCAGCAAAGAAAAAACGAAAAGCCAGGCAAGCGGCTGCTGCGGGGCAGGCGGATCGGCCGCTGCCGGTGCGGAGCCGCTGGCGTGGTTTGGGAATATGATTCAGAATTGTTATGAATATGCCTGCCGGGCCAAGAAGGAGGGCAGGCCGATTGTGGGGATCCTCTGCGAATATACTCCGCGGGAACTGATTCTGGCGGCGGGGGCGGTGCCGGTTT
>JAKJEP010000059.1:2132-4763 GCA_022705365.1 Planctomycetota bacterium
ATCCCGGCGGCGGAAGAACATCTGCCCTCGAATTTGTGCCCGCTGATCAAATCGACCTATGGGTATCATGTGCGGAAAACCAATCCGTTTCTGGAGATGGCGGATTTGATCGTGGCGGAAACCACCTGCGACGGCAAGAAGAAGATGTATGAACTACTGGGCCAGACGCGGCCGACATATGTGCTGGAACTGCCGCAGAAACCGAATGATCCAGATGCTGCCGGGCACTGGCGGCGGGAACTGGTCAAGCTGCAGGCCCAGTTGGAGAAGCGGTTCGGAGTGACGATTACCGAGGAGAAGCTGCGCGGCGCTATTGAACTGATGAATCGGGAACGGCGTCTGCGGCGGGAGCTGGCGGCCCTGATGCAGTCGGACAATCCACCGCTGACAGGACGGCAACTGCTGGATTTCAAGAGCAGCATTTCGGGAATCGAGGCGGACCTGCAGCAATACCAGAAGGCGATTGAAATTTTCAAGGCCCGACTGGTCGGGGTGGTCGGGGCGGCTGGGGCGGCGGCTTCCCAGCCGGTTCGGGTGCTGCTGACGGGGGTGCCGCTGGTGCATGGGGTGGAGCGGGTGCTGGAGATTATCGAGTCGCATGGGGGGCTGGTGGTCTGCCAGGAAAACTGCACGGGGATCAAGCCGATTCTGGAAGATGTGGAATGCAATGGGGATCCCATACAAGCTCTGGCCGATAAATATTTCAAGATTCCCTGTTCGGTGATGACGGGTACCACCCGCCGGCAGGAGAACCTGCTGTATCTATCACGGCTTTACCGCGCGCAATGCATCATCGAGCTGACTTGGCAGGCGTGCCTGACGTATGATGTGGAATCGTATCACATTAAGAAGCTTTCGGAGGAGCAGTTGGGGCTGCCCTATTTACAGATTGAGACCGACTACTCACCATCGGATTCGGCCCGGATTGCGACGCGAATTGAAGCATTGTTCGAGAGTATTCGCAGCCAGCCTTGTTTCAGGAAAACGTGTCCGTCATGCAAACCGTAATTTACAGTTGCCCTTTTGTTCCGGCAGAATGGATTGCTGCTCATGGTTTGCAGCCGCGGCGAATCATGCCTCGTTCGATCCATCCGTCTCCGCCGGTTCCGCCGGCGTTTGGCGTTTGTCCCTATGCCAAGGCATTTATTCGTGAAGTCCTTTCTTATCAGGAGGCCGCGGGAATTATTGTCACCACCGTTTGCGATCAGATGCGCAGAAGCTGGGATTATATCCACCGCCATAGTGATACCCCCTGTTTTTTACTGCATATTCCCACCACCTGGCAGCGGGCGGCCGCGGCCGATTATTATCTGCGCGAGCTGGAACGGCTGGGGCGATTCCTGGTTGCCTGCGGAGGGCAGCCGCCAACGAAGGAGAAACTGGCGGAAGTTATGCTCCAATACGAAGAGAAACGAACTGCCGGAAAACCATCCCAGGCCCTGTCCAGCAAAATTCCTCTGGCCCTGGTCGGTGGGCCGATGACGCAGCAGCATTTGGATATTTTCGACCGGGTGGACCAGGCTGGCGGGCAAATTGTTCTGGATGCGACCGAAACCGGGCAGCGCACCCTGCCCGCACCGTTTGATCGAGATCCTCTGCAACATAATCCCCTGGCGGAATTGGCAAAGGCGTACTTCGGCAGTATCCCCGATGTTTTCCGCCGGCCCAACGGGGGGTTCTATGTCTGGCTGAAGCGGGAACTGGCACGGGGGAACGTACGCGGTCTGATCCTGCACCGGTATGTGTGGTGTGACATCTGGCACGGCGAACGTAACCGTTTAAAACAGGAAACGGGCTTGCCCGTTTTATCTCTGGAATATGATGAAACCGATAGCCATTCCCAGCCGCGTATCGCCGGACGAATCCAGGCCTTTCTGGAGATGCTGGCATGAAAACCACACCGCGGAAAATCACACTCGATGAATGGGACCAGCGTTATGCGGAACTTTGTGCCGCCGGCCTCGAGCAGCCGGAATACGGCGGGCCGCTGCGGCGTCATGTGATGGATGGAGACACCCGGCTGTTGTGCCTGCGTTATGATAACTCCCCGGCGGCGCTGCAGCTTTGGAATTTTCTGTTGACGGAAAAGGAGCGGCTGTTTGAAGCCCGGCGGCAGGGCCGGAAGATTGTGGGGACCATGAAAGACCTGGGAACGGTGCCGGTGCTGGCCTACTCGTTTGAAAAGGTGACGGCCTTTTATCCGGACGGTGCTTGGTGGATTCCCTGTATTATGGAGCAAAACACCGACCTGCTGAGTATTGCGGACTCCCTGGGCATAGATGAATCCTTCTGTCCGGTGCGGGCCATGCTGGGGGCCTTTCTGACGGAAGAGCATTTTCCCCGGCCGGACTTGCTGACATGCAGCGTAGGAGCAACGTGTGATGATTTTTCTGTGATCGCCCAGCAGCTTTATAACCTGGGCTATCCCATTTGCTGGTGGGAGATGCCGCACCGGCGCCCGCCCGATTCTCAGGAAACGGCGGTCTTATTGCCGGGCGGTTTTTCCGCTCCACAAAGTCAAATTGAATTTGTAAAATCCGAATTGCAGGTCTTGCGCGAGGCACTGCAGAACCTGACCGGTGAAAGATTGCATGACCTGCAGTTGCAGGCGGGAATCGAACGGTCTAACCA
>JAKJEP010000059.1:4773-13059 GCA_022705365.1 Planctomycetota bacterium
ATCCGCCGGTGTTTAGCGGAACTGCGTAAATCGGCCTATACGGCGAAAATATGCCCTCTGCCCGCCCTGGAAATGCTGATCGCGGAGATGCTGGCCATTCATTTTTGTTCCGATCAGGACCAGACGCTGGCAGTGCTTGCCGGGCTGTTAACCGAAGTCAAACGGCGGATAACATCCAACACCGGTGTGCTTCAACCGGGAGCGGCCCGGATCTTCTGGGTCAATCCAGTGGCGGACCTGCAGATCATGAATCTGCTCGAGGAGTGTGGGGGGCGGATCTGCGGTACGGAATATCTCTTCAACCATGCGCTGGAGATGATACCGACGGATGTGGAACCGATGGAGGCCCTGGCCCGGATGGCGCTGGCGGACCCGATGGTGGGATCCTCATCGGACCGCGCGGAGCTGATCTGTCAAAAAATTGCTGCCTTTGAAGCCGAAGGAGTAGTGATTTCCCGCATACCCGGCGCTAGCCATTGTGCGTTGGAGGGGACGATTATCGCGGAAGTGGTACGGGCAAAACTGGGGATTCCGGTTTTGGAAATCGAAGTGCCGCCGATCTCCAACGCCGTTCGTCCCGCCCTGCAAAACCGGATCAACGCCTTGATAGAAACCATCGAACAACGGAGAACCCAATGATTAGTATCGGAATCGACGCCGGTTCCCGGGCCATTAAGATTGTCCTGCTGGATATGGATACGCTGGAAATACTGGCAACCGGGATTGCGGACCAGGCTGTCCGGCAGGAGCAGCAGGCCCTGGATTTGCTGAACCGCCTGATGGGAGAGAACCACCTTGGCTCTACGGATATCGGCAGAACCATCGCCACCGGGTACGGCCGCAATGGGATTCGCGCCGCGGATTCTACCGTGACCGAAATCACCTGTCATGCCGTCGGCGTCCATCATCTCCTGCCGTCAACCAAAACCGTGATTGATATCGGCGGCCAGGACAGTAAAGTGATATCGCTGCATACCAATGGCACGGTTCGTGATTTTGTCATGAATGACCGATGTGCGGCCGGGACGGGCTGTTTTTTAGAGGTGGTGGCCCGGCGTCTCGGAGTGGAATTGCAGCAGATGGGCGAACTGGCCGGGGGAAGCCAGGCCCCGGCGATCATCAGCAGTATGTGTGTGGTCTTCGCGGAAACCGAAATCATCGGCCTGCTCGCCGAGGGAACTGCTCCCCCGAATATCATCGCCGGCGTGCAAAACTCGATTTGCTCCCGACTGGTATCCATGACCGGCCGGAATACCTGCCCGCCGGTTGTGTTCACCGGCGGAGTGGCCCTGGTACCGGGCATGGAGGCAGCCCTGGCAAGGGTGTTAGGACAAACCATCACTACCGCTCCCCAGCCGCAGATGACCGGAGCCTTGGGAGCGGCCCTTCTGGCAGCCAGACAAGGGCAGGAACAACAAAAGGAAAACATATCATGAAAAATCTGGAGAAACGAAAACGAATCATGCAGCGGTCGATCCGGCTGGGGCATTGCATCTGTGATCCGAAGAAGCCCTGTCCGTGCGACCTTTTCAAGGAAAAGGACATATGCCTCTGCGCCGGCGAAAGGCTCGATATTCCCGCCGGCCCGGTGCGGCTGACCCGGCTGGTCGAGAAGGCCGGCTGTGCCTCGAAGATCGACCAGGCCTTTTTGAAGCAGGTTTTAAAGGGCCTGCCTGCCAGCGACGATCCGCGCGTCCTGGTTGGTGTCCCTGCCGGGGATGACGCCGGCGTCTATGATATCGGCAACGGCCAGGCCCTGGTGCAGACCGTGGATGTCTTTACGCCGTCGGTCGATGACCCGTATGTCTTCGGCCAGGTGGCGGCGGCCAATTCCGTCAGCGATATCTACGCGATGGGCGGAAAACCTTCGACTGCTCTTTCGATCTTGGGTTTTCCCGCCCGCACGGTCCCCGACCAGGTCATGTCCGACATTCTGCGCGGCGGCCTGGAAAAAATGGCTGAGGCAGGCGTGGCGGTCATCGGAGGGCACAGTATCAACGATCCGGAAATCAAAGCCGGTTTCGCGGTGACGGGGATCATGGACCCGAAGAAAATTGTCACCAACGCCGGTGCCCAGCCTGGTGACGTTCTCGTCCTGACCAAACCGCTGGGGACCGGGATCATCGCCTTTGCCGCCCAGATCGACCGGGCGACGCCGGAAAGTGTGCGGGCTGCCGCCGCTTCCATGGCTGCCCTCAATAAGACGGCGTCCGAACGGATGGTTGCGTACCAGGCTCACGCCTGCACGGACGTGACCGGCTTTAGCCTGCTGGGGCATCTGAGCGAAATGGCCTCCTCCAGCGGGGTGGATGTGCAGATCAACTTTGACGATATCCCGCTTTTCCCCGGCGTTCTCGAAGCCGTGGCGGCAGGGATTATCCCCGGCGCCGTCGAGCGAAACAAAGAGTCCTGCGGCGACCGCGTCGTGGCCGGCGCGGGTGTAGCCCCGGAAATGCTGGATATCTGTTACGATGCCCAAACTTCCGGCGGCCTGTTGATTTGTATCGAACCGGCCCAAGCACAGGAATTCATATCGCAGCTTCACAAAGCAGGAATCACCCAGGCCGCTGTCATTGGTAAGGTACTGGCGAAAGGAACTGGGAAAGTGTTGGTCGAAACGGCTGGCAACCGAACGATAAAAACAAACAATACCTGTTGTCAAAAACCACCGGCACCCAAGGAAAGCCCGGCCTGCTGTGCTGAACCGGCTGTCCAGGAAACCGCCTGCTGTGCGGAAGCCCCGGCCCCGGTGAGCTGCTGCGGGGGCGGAACGGCGGCCGCCCCTTCCGGCGTGCCGGAGCAATTTCAGGCTTTCCTGAAAACGGCCAATGCCCCCGGTGCTCTGGATGCAGCCACCAAACAGGCCCTGGCGATTGCCCTGTCCGTACTGGCCCGGTGCGAGCCGTGCCTGAAGATTCATATCAATAAGGCGAAAACCATGGGATTTACCGACGCGGAGATCGACGAGGCTACCTGGATGGCCATCGGTTTCGGCGGTTCGCCCACCATGATGTTTTATAACGAGGTCAAGAAAACTCTAGCAGTGGGGGGGTGATTGCGGTTATAATAGATTGGTGTTTGGAATTATTACCTTTGCAATTTGTTTCGAATTAAGGATTTAGAATTTAGGATTTTCCACTATGGAGGTGATTGGTGCCTGGTGGTGCCCCTGGTCTTCAAAACCAGTGCAGACCGCGCGAGCGGCCCGGGTGGGTTCGATTCCCATTCGCCTCCGCCATTTTTGTAAGTAAGTCATGACCCGGCATAATCATAGAAAGGTGCGGCTGTTTCTGACGCTGGCGGTGCTGGCGGCGGGAGTGCTTTTGCTGCTCTATGGTGCATTCTTCGGCAGCCGGCCGGTCGTCAAGGGTCCGGTGGGCGAGCTGCCGCCGATCCCGATTTCCGATGCCGGACCGCGGGATGATGTTTTGCAGGTGTCCGAATTTGTCCTCGTAAAAGAAGTAACGGTCGGCGGGGTCATCCGGTGGGACAACGGGGTGCTCCAGCGGACCTATGGTGAGACGGAACGGCCCGCCTCCTTCTGCCCTACCTGAGTAAAGTAACAGAAAGTCATGGTGTCCATGGCCCCCAAAAACGGATTCGCGAAAAAACTGCTTGCTTGGCGCGTCTGGGTACAGGCGGGCTTTCTGCTGGTGTGGCTGGACCCGCTGGCGCTACGGCTGCACAGTTTTTGTGCTCCTGTCTTTCACTGTTATGCCTGCCCGCTGGCAACCTTTGCCTGTCCGATCGGCGTGCTGGCCCACTTCAGCGCCCTGCATGTGTTTCCGTTTGTCGCGCTGGGGATCCTGGTGGTGGCGGGCGGGATCTTTGGCGGCTTTATCTGCGGCTGGGCCTGTCCGTTCGGCTTGCTGCAGGATTTGGCGGCGAAAATTCCCATCCCGAAACTAAAAATTACCCGCCGGGCCGGTTATTTACGATACGCGGTTTTAATTGGGCTGGTGCTGGCGGTTCCTTATCTGTGGGGGGGGAGCATCCCCTGTTTTTCTGCAGTGTCTGCCCAGCCGGCGCCCTGGAGGCGGCGGCTCCCAATATGGTCTCGCAGGCCGTCTCCGGCTCCGCGGTCACCTGGCCCAATACCATCAAGCTGACGGTTACGCTGGTGCTGCTGGCGGCGATCTTTTTCATTCACCGGCCCTGGTGCCGGCTGCTCTGCCCGCTGGGGGCTATCTTCGGCCTTTTCAACCGCATCGCCGTCTTTTTCCTGCGGTTTGATCCGGCGTCCTGTATTGACTGCGGCATCTGCCATAATAAATGCACGCTGGCCCTCCCGCCCGATAAAAATCCCAGCGCCACCTCCTGCATCCGCTGCCTGGAATGCACCCACTGCCCCACCGGCGCCCTCCAGCCGGGCAGCCTAATCCCATCCCGAAAAGAAGATTAGCCCGCATATTTCACAGGCTTTCGATTTTCAGCGGTCTTTTTGCCCGCCTTCTTCGTTCTCGTCGCTATCTGTCCTCGACATATAGCCCTATATGCCTGCGGAAGATAGCTCCAGTGGCCTCGAAGGCAGCCAAAAATTCGCGATGAAAACAAACTGTCGATGTTTGCGAAATGAAAAATATCACATAAGACATACTGAACAATGGAGTTAGTATTATATGTGTCAAAATCCCGTGAAATATGCGGGTTAATCGGGAATTTTCCCCACCTCCTCCGCCAGCTTATCAATCGCAAAACCTTCGGCCTGAACCACATGCTGCTTATCCGTCAGAATCAGCCAGGGCAGGGCCTTCACGCCCCAGGCGAATTTGGTTTTGCCTGACTGGTCTTTCAAAACGCCAACGGCAAAGGGGATCTGGTATTTGGCAATCCATTCATCCAGGTCCTTTTGCTCCGTCGGCTCTGCCTGTACCAGGGCCACCACCACGCCCTTTCCTTTCAATTCCTCCGCCTTCTTCACCAGTTCCTCTACATAATGACGGGAGGGACGTTGGGTCATATCGCAGAAACAGAGCAGTATCTTTTGATCCAAGATTTGGTTGGAATCCAAGTTGAGATTCAGCGCTGTGATGTCGGGTAGTGCCTGGCCCACTAATGAAACGAACCGTGTATGAGTCGATGTTTGTCCAAGTATTATTTTCACATTCCGGTCCCCGCCTTCGGCATTCAAAAAACCGGCCCCGTCCGGTTCACTGTCAAAACTGGCCTGAAGCCGTAGGGGGCCTTTACATATTCTGCGGATAACAAACAAACCATTCACATCGGTTGCTGTATCGCGATCCGGCTGACCTTTCCCGTGTAAAAAGATGGGTATCCTGGCTGCTGATTTCCCTTTCGAATCAAGCACCACCCCGGAAATGGACTGGTCCGCCGGCTGGAGTACTATTGTTTCCATTCGTATCGGAGTTCCCGGTTCACCGGCGATAGAAACAGACTGATAGGTTTTTGGTCCATATCCTGCCGCATTCACCGAAAACCGATATTCGAATATACCTTCCGGCGGCGGCAGGGAATCCATCCCATAGCTGCCCTGGGCGTCGGCTAATACTTCTGTTCCCAAATCCGATAAACAGTTGGCAATTAAAACGGAAAGCCCAAAGCGGGTGGCCGGAATCCCAATGCCATTCGGGTCTGTCACCTGACCGGTGATGGATAAGGCCGGCTGGAGGGTGATTCTTGCTTCCTTTGATTCAGTTTCTATTCTGACCACAGCGGCCAGATTTCGTTGGATATGTCTGGCGATCAAACACTTTTCTCCCTCTCTTGCTTCATATCCCACCTGAAACTCACCCAAGGAATTTGTTAATGTTTCATCCCCTTCAGGATATATCCGGACAATCGCTTCCGATACCGGTTCCCCTGATTCATCGATTACCAGCCCTGAGACACAAGGTTCCCGATCCAACAGGATTTCCACGGGCGTTGTTGTATTCTCCGTAATAGAGACTTTTTCATCACTCCGATAACCAGAACAGTCTTTTTGCTCTGCGTACATATTGTATTCCCCAACTGGCAAGCGCATCTGAACCTTGCCAGCCTCTCTGGTCCAGGCCGTTTTTGAAACATCCTGCCCCCATGCCGTTACCCTGGCGTTTTGAAGAGGCTCTCTTGTGGCCGCATCCAGAACCGTCGCCTCAACGATCGCCCCATTACTGACCTTTACTGCTATATCCGATACCGGTTGACCGGCTTGCATATCAAGGGGAATCTGTTTCCCTACCCACTCCGCCGTCATATCCGATGGAGACAATACCCTCAGAATATGCCTGCCCCAAGGAATCCCTTTGAAACTAAATTGTCCGTCCGGTCCTGAAACGGTACGATTGGGGATATATAGGTGGGAATTGGTTCTAATATTATCCGGCTCCACCAGCAACGAGATCCCCGCAACCGGCTGGCCGCTTTCGGAGTCGATGACCCGCCCCTGAACGTCGATCTCCGCCGGCAACTCCAGCTTAATATCGGTCCGGCCCACATCATACCCGCAACTATTCAGATAGTGAGTTGTGAACTTGTAAATGGAGTGCCAGCCCGGCGCCTCAACCCAGAAGTCACAGTTTACATCCGCCGCAAAATCATCAAAACGGAATTTCCCCTCGGCGTCAGTATGTGTGATAAACCATTCTTCCGGGGCAAAGATCGGCCGTTGTCTGAGCCGGGATAAATAACTGGTTTTCGGAATGGCCCGAACCCAGGCCCCGGCAATGGGATTTCCGTTTGCATCCGCCACCGTTCCTGCCACCGTAGTAGGCGGCTCTAGGACAAGAGCAAAGTACCCCCCGGCCTTTTCGGTAATGCCATAATTTAATCCGTCCCAGCCGAGTGCCAGCCCTTTTTTCTTAGCAACTATGAACACATCATATTGGCGATAAATATCAACATGGAAAACAAAGTTCCCTTCCGAATCGGTTTTTGTTATTGGAGCCAGTAATTTTGGATTTTCTTGTCTACTGAAATAATCGTAAACATTTTCATACACCGCCACCTCCGCTTCTGTCACCGGCCGGGCCTGAGAATCCATTACCCGGCCGGATATCATTAACGGCTGCGTTTCCTGTCCCGAGGCAGTCAACGTCAAAAAAGTACCGATGATTAACGAGCAAGTTTTGTACATAGCATTACCTTATTTTTTCTAATTTTATGTTGGAAGTACCAGGATTTATTTCTCGATTGTATTTTTAACGGTATCTTCCAATTCATTAACCGTAAAACCTTCAGCCCGTACTACCTGCTGGCGGTCGGTCAGAAGGAGCCAGGGCAGGGCCTTCACGCCCCAGGCGAATTTGGTTTTGTCGGGCTGGTCTTTCAAGAGGCCGCAGGGGAAGGGAATCTGGTATTTGGCAATCCAGCCATCCAGGTCCTTCTGCTCCATCGGCTCCGCCTGCACCAAGGCCACCACCACGCCCTTGCCTTTCAGTTCCTCCGCTTTCTTTACCAGTTCCTGCACCGTATGCCGCGACGGCCGCTGATTCATATCGCAGAAACACAGCAGCACCGGCTGATCCTTCATGGTACCGGCATCCCCAGCCAGAGACAGGGCCGCCATATCTGGCAGGGCCTTGCCCACCAGCGAGGCCGGCTCCTTCGGGACAAACCGCCCATCTGAGCCTGCTTCACTGACCACGATTTTTACCTCCGCCACGCCCCCTTCCGTCTCGATACTGCCTCTCAGCCGCCTGGCCCCCTGGACATTGGCTTGAATATTGAGCCTTCCTTCGCAGACCTTCAGGGTAAATTTCCCCTGTTCATCCGTTTGGATATTATAGAGATCCGGCTGGCCTTCCCCATGGCCGTAGATGTCGGCACCGGCAACCGGCTTATCCTCCGCATCCACCACCACCCCCGTCAAAGTCAGATTGGCCGGCTTCAATGTCAGCGTTCCAACTTCCAGCCGGCCGTCCACTGCATCTTCGGTCCGAACTTCCTGCCGCGACTGCCCATAGCCGTCCGCTCCGGCGTAGATATCGTATTTGTGTTCCGGCGGAATCGCCTGCATTTCAAAAATCCCTTCCGCGTCGGTCATAATCCTTTCATCGCGCAGGCCGGAACCCCAACTGCTGGCCCGCAGCATGACCGTGACATTGGCCCGGTCGATCCCCTGCCCCTCCGGATTGACCACTTTGCCGCGGAAAACCACGCCCGGCTTCACGGTGACATCCATGGTTTTGGTATCTTTCTGGATTTCCACGGATCCCGCTAGATTCCGCTCCTTGTGTCGGGCCACCAGATAATATACCGTAGGCTGATTGGATCCCCATTCGTCCGGATTCCACTGCGCCTCAAAATGTCCCTCCTTATCGGTCGAAATCCCCTGCCGG
Source organism: Planctomycetota bacterium (assembly GCA_022705365.1). Classification (GTDB taxonomy): domain Bacteria; phylum Planctomycetota; class Phycisphaerae; order Sedimentisphaerales; family SM23-30; genus JAKJEP01. The sequence goes on from JAKJEP010000059.1 coordinate 13,053, forward strand.
CTCATAG
>JAKJEP010000005.1:0-8800 GCA_022705365.1 Planctomycetota bacterium
GCGCTGCGGGGCGAACAGCCTTTATATAGAACTCTCTCTCCCATGGTTTTCGCCCAGCCGGCCTTCCTGGCCAGCCGGGTGGAAATTCCCTTGCTTGCCCTCTTGACGGTTGTGAATCAGGATTATATATCCTGTTTTTCCCCTGCCTTTATCTTTTCCAATATCTCCCGCGCCCCGCCGAACCGGTGCTAAAAAGAATTTTCAAAAATGTTTGATACGAAAAATAACTTTCTCTTAAAAAATAAGGAATAAAAATGAAAAAGATAATTTTAGCGACAATTCTAATCGGTCTTTTGCCCACAATATCGATGGCAGGATCGACTTTCACATTCAGCACCGCTCAATTGAGCCAACTGTGGCAAGTTTATGAAAATCCAACGAGCGCAGCCCCCTTAAATGAAACTGGGAATTTGGTGGTTGGTCCGTATTCTCCTATGTTAGGTGCAGTAGGTTTCGCTGGTACATTGTATGATACTGGCAGTCCTGCAAACCCTTATTCTCCTTTTGCGCAAATGCAGATTGGTACAAACTTCTGGGGTGTAGCTAGCAATACTGGTGAAGTTCCCCAGCTAACAGGACCTACTGTATTTGATTTAGGTGTAGATGATCTTTCTGCATACGATGCTTATTCATTAACATTCTATAATGACAACGACGACACCACCTTGGTAAACCTGTATGTTAACACTGGCTGGACCGGTGCTCCCGCAGATCCTGAAGGCGACAAATATTATGACAATGGATGGACTGCAATTGCACCAAAATCTTCAGCCACTTTGACAGTTGATTTAACAAGCGCTGTAAATCTGAACCATGTTACTAATATTGGTTTCAATGTCGGTGCTAATTTAAATGGTGTTTCTCCTAATCCAAGCAATCCGGATGTTTTCCACATTTCGGTATCCCCGATTCCTGCTCCCGGTGCGATTCTGCTGGGCAGCATTGGTGTTGGCCTGGTGGGCTGGCTGCGGAGAAGAAGGTCCCTGTAAGGTAAGGAAAATCTTCAAGAAAGGAGATTTTTATGAAGAAGCTAGTTTTGTTTCTTCTCATATGTGCCATGATGGCCGTACCGGCTTTGGCTGGCCCAACAGATACTGTTACGGGTGACTACCAAGGTTCGGTTTATGGACTGAGTTCCACAAGCACATTTGTGTGGGGCGCTCTTACTAAAAAGGTATATCCCATAATGCAGAAATGGGATATAACGGCTTATTCTGGAGATGGGCAGTACATTAGTGATCCACTTCATACCTTCTGCGTTGATTTGGCTCAGAATGTTGTTGATCCTACCACCTTCACTTTAACAAGCTTAACTGGTTCACAGAGTGGTCAAATTTCTGCTCAAGAAGCCTCTTATCTGCGAGAATTGTGGGGTGAAAATTACGCAGGTATCAATGATTTTAACAGTGCTGCTAATTTCCAACTAGCCGCCTGGGAAATTGTTTTCGAAGATGGCACCTATGATATAACCTCTGGGAATTTTAAAATAACGAGCGGTTATGGAACCGGCGCTGATGCAACCACTATCAACAATCTCATTGCAAGTGTGACAGATGCCGGTGGCACTTATGAATGGGGCTTGATTGCCTTATCGGATGGACAGGATCTCCTGGGAGTAGTCCCAATTCCTGCTCCCGGTGCGATTCTGCTGGGCGGTATTGGTACGGCCCTGGTGGGCTGGCTGCGCCGCAGGCGTTCTCTGTAACCATGGTTTCGCAACCTCTCCAGGAACTCAAGGTAGAGTTCCAGAAAGGAGTATTGGATGAAGTGTAGAAAATGGATTTTGCCGATAGGGATTGCGGCTCTGCTGGCCGTCTCGACCGTCAGCGCCAATACGACGCTGAGCGTTCCTTCGGAACTGGGTGTGATGACGCACAACCACTATTATATCTGGAAGGTCGCCCTCAGCACCCCCGCCGGCGGAGCGATCGAGTCGCTGCAGTTGACGCTGCCCGGCCTTTACAATGCCGATGAGGATGTCAATAACGTCCTCTACGTCAATCTGCTGGGCCGGAATGAGCTGGCCGGTATCGCCTTTAACGAAAACGGTGTTTTCACGGGTGTCGATAATCCCAGCCAGGGAAACAGCATAGCCGTCTATGGCGGCTATGAGCTGGACACCTATACGGACGCCGATGGGGCCATAACCAAAGGCGACTGGACCTACGTGTTCACGGCCGAGGATCTGGCCCTGATCAATCAGGGTGCGGCGGCGGGAACTGTCCAGTTCGGGATCGGTTTCGACTCGGACTGCTGTTACATGTCGGTAACCAGAAGCGTTCCCCCGATTCCGGCGCCCGGCGCGATTCTGCTGGGCGGCATTGGTGTCGGCCTGGTGGGCTGGCTGCGGCGACGCAGAAGCCTGTAAGGCAAATTGATTGTGTAAAACGGAAAATATGGTCAGGCGGTCGCTAACGGGCGATCGCCTGATCGTCTCCGTGTTTGGATTAAAATTTTAACGCCTTTTTAAAATGAGACGAGAAAAGGATGGAAAATATGAAAAACATCTTGTTTGGCTTTTTGATGATTCCGATGATTGGCAGCATCGTGTGGGCCAATCCTGACTTCACGATCCCCGAAAGCAAGCTGTTAAGCAGCGAGTTTGCAGCAAAAGCATGGGGTTCGGCTACGGTTAGCCGCACTGATGTAGCGGGCAGCGCGGTTGAGTTCCGTTTCACCGGCCTTACAGATGCTGGAACGGGATTGAAAGACGATTATTCGGTTGAAACGGTTTATGGACAGATACTTCCCAGTCACGGCAATGGCAATTTTTCCAACTTCAGTGGATATACCCTCGGATTCAAAAATGTGGGAGCCAGCGATGTAAAGGTAAGCCTGTTTATAACTACCGGGTTTACCGGTGCTAGCGGTACCCCTTCGAATAATGGGACAAACAACACGTTCTGGCAATCAAGTTGGCAGACGATTCAGCAGGGTGAGTATAAGGTGGTCCACCTTGACTTTGACAGTGCCATTCCGTGGGGTATTGGGGATAACTTATACCCGCACACTCAGGGACTCGATGGTGTAGCTACTGCTATCAATGCGTTTGATCGCAAAGAAGTCAGTGCCATTGGTTTTGAGGTTCGTGGTTCCGGGGCAGGAACTCTTCTGGTTTCTCCCGCAACGATTCCGGCTCCCGGTGCGATTCTGCTGGGTGGGATTGGTGTCAGCCTGGTGGGCTGGCTGCGGAGACGCAGAAGCCTGTAAGGCAAATTGATTGTGTAAAACGGAATACTGGTCAGGCGGTCGCCCATGGGCGATCGCCTGATTACCTCCGGATTGAAAAGAAATTTATTGGTATGAGCATTGCTCCTACCAGTAAAGAACCATGAGGAAGTTTTTTTGTTTTTATGTTTTGCAACGTGTAAATTTGTGTTTAATTTTTTGAAATGGAGAAAAGATGAAAAAGGTAAGAGTCTCAACTGTAATTTCAGCAGTATCGATATTTTTTTGCATGAGCGGTTTCGTTCAGGCTGGCCCGACCTGGAGACAGGTTGACTTCACTGATCTAGTAGGAGGCGGTATTTCCTATAGCGCAACTGGCAGCAATGTTGTTGTGGATGGTACCGCTTTTTACGACAAAGTCGAAGCATATGGCAATCCGGTGAGTTTTCAAAAGATAGGTGGTGACGGCGATAACGACCCGGTAAAAGGTAACTTTGCGATGTTTGGTGTTTTCAAATATAACGATGCATCTAACGTTCTAGGTTGGGTGATGAGCAATCCCGACACTCTGATGGCCTACGAAATCAGAGCCTGGGGCGTGAACCTGGATCTGGATTGTGATGGAGATGGTGATATAGTCGATCATTTCACACTGAACGCTACGGATATGTCCGGAGTGGATTATCTCAAGGCGACTTTTACAGATATTTCCCAATGGGGTTGTACCGAATTAGCCCCCGGAGTATGGGTAGATATTGCTTTGGATCCAGTTAAATACCCAAGTCAGGTTGCTCTGAGTGTAGTCATTGATGGTTTTACTACTGATAATTGGCCAAGTATAGACGCCTATTTAATGGCTGGCGAATTAATCGGCCCATATCCAGATAATGGCGGTTATTGGACACCTGGTTCCGGTATCCGTGTTGCTGCTATCCCCGCCCCCGGTGCGATTCTGCTGGGCGGAATTGGTGTCAGTCTGGTGGGCTGGCTGCGGCGGAGAAAGACGCTGTAAGATGACGCCAGCGTCCAAAGCTCTTCGACCCCTTGTTATGGGGGAGCCAGAGTGAGTTTTTGGATGACGGAATCGGCTTTTGGCGGTTCCGTCAAGATAATGGCAAACTCGAATATTTGTTACCCTGGCGTCATGCTGTAGGAATTGGCAGGATGATGCCAGGGAACGTTTATAGTCCATAAAGACAAGCGCTTCGGCCACCATGTTCGTGGGGAGCCGGAGTGAGTTTTGGGATGACGAAATCGGCTTTTGACGGTTCCGCCGGATATACGGACTGCCGGGCAAATCGGCAAGGGCCTGGTTCGCAGGTTGGGCGGGAGGTTGGCGTTTAGTGCCGTAACCCCAGCGTTCAGAATATCTTACGTACTATTTTCCCTTTCGCCGGCCGCGTGCGTCTGTTTCCAGCCCGAAAAAGGCTCCGCCACCGGCTGGGCGGAACGTAATTTTCTTGCAAAACCGGCCTGTCGGAGGTAGGGTAATCGGAAATTTGGCAGAGTGTGTTTTGACGCCAGCGTCAAAAGCTCCCGGACCCCTTGTTATGGGGGAACCAGAGTGAGTTTTGGGTGTCAACGTTGACTTTTGGCGGTTCCGTCAATCCATACCTGGATGAGTGGCCGAGTGGTTTAAGGCGACGGTCTTGAAAACCGTTTTACCGTAAGGTAACGGGGGTTCGAATCCCTCCTCATCCGTTCTCTTTTTTTCGCAGAAACGCGGTCTTTGGCTCGAAAATGCGGTTTTAAAGGAAATCTCTTTTTTTGCCATGTATCCATTAATGGGAATGTAAGAGAGGATGTGGTGCTATGGAAAAACCCGAGAAGCCCTCTTCGCTGTGGTTTTGCGTGTCGATGCAGCCGTGACCGACAGGGAAAAACAAGGGATTGCTGAGTATGCCCAACCATGGAACGGCCATCGGGCGGGAAAATGGCATAAAGGATAATACTGCCGCGCCGGCCATTTCGGGAGGCCGGATGGCGGAGATGACGGCAGCCCGATTCAAGCGAAAGGATTTATGATGGATGCGATTGGAACTGTGTTATATGCGTGTTATCCCATTCTGACGATAGTATTGATCGTGCTGGTCAGTACCCGGCCGGTTTTCCGCGGCCGGTTTTTTTTCCTCGGCTACCTTATCATTTCCCTTATTAACACACTCGTATGGACGGTCGTGCCGCTCTTACCCAGGTTTGGCATATTTTCCGACGGCAGTTTTTATCGATATTTGCAAATTCCATCCGTTCTTTTAAGTCTGGGCGGGTTTTGCCTGCTGATCCCCTTTGTTCTGGCTGCCGGGAGTTCCGACGGTTCTTTCCCGCCGGCGGACACGCAGCGCGAACCCAGCCGAATACCCTGATACGGCGGCCCGGAGTGCATCGTGTTTTGCCGGACTGCAGCTATGTGCGGAATCGGCGCCGGCCAAGCCGGGCGGCAGGGGGGCATTAACCCGCATTTCTCACGGACTTTCGATTTTCAGCGGTCTTTTTGCCCACCTTCTTCGTTCTCGTCGCTATCTGTCCTCAACATATATAGTTATATGCCTGCGGAAGATAGCTCCTGCGGCCTCGAAGGCGGGTCAAAAATTCGCGCTGAAAACAGACAGTTGATGTTTGCGAAGGGATTAGTACATAAGACATGTTGAACCATTGAGTTATCACTATATTTGTCAAAATCCCGTGAGAAATGCGGGTTAATGCTTGTTCATGTCGAACAGGGACTGGGTTTTCAGGATGGTCTGCTGTTCGGGGAAGGCGTGGAAGGTGTGCAGGCGGAGTTCGTGCTGGCCGGCATCGTAGTCGAGATAGCTGAAGGGGACCAGTTCGCCGCGTGCCCACTGGGGAAAGGCGGTGAAGATGCCACGTTTGCGGGCGGCGTTGGTCAGGTCATTGTGCGTTTGTTTATAGAGATTGGTGCTCATGGTTTCGACTTCAAAATTCATCATGTAGCCATAGCCTTTGGACCAGGAACACTTGTAGCTTTTCTCGCCGCGGAAGGCGAACTGTTCGAGCAGGCCGCGCTGGGGGAGCATCTGGTCGGGCGGGCAGATCAGCTCGGTCAGGCAATGGGAACCGGCAAAGACGCTGACGACGTGGCTGCAGCCGATGATCCAGATCTGGACCTCATAATCTCCCTGCGTGAACTGCCGGGAGCTGTAGATGTTGAATAATTCCGGATGCAGAGGCCGCTGGAAGAGATAAAAATTCAGTTCGCTTAAAGATTGATCTATTCGAGACGGTTCCATTTTTTCCTGGGTTCTCTGAAAAGTATAAAATTATTTTTTTATAATTACCACACTCTTAATTATATCTCAAAAATGGATACCAGAGCAAGAAAGAAACCGGAATTTCGCGGGGATTGCAAAAAATTATATTATCGGTCATTCATGGGCTGGATTAGATTTATGAGCTGGCGGTGCGCGGTGCTGCCGGCGATGAGCAGGGGGATCGGCTGGCCGCGATAGCCGCGGCAATCGCAGGGGAATACCGGCTGGTCCTGTAAGTCGGTGATGCGGGCGCCGGCCCTTTGGCAGATCAGGGCGCCGGCGGCAATATCCCATAACTTAACCTTCAGGGAAAAAGCCGCAGAGTAGGCGCCGGCGGCGACCCAGGCATAATGCAGAGCGGCGGAGCCGAGATTCATGCAGACAAAACGCTCCAGGAAGCGGGCAACATACGAGGGCAGGGGGGGATTGTAATTTCCTGAGATGGCCACCTGGCTGTTGCTGTCGAGTGCTTCGCTGCGGCATTGGATCGGCTGGCCGTTTCGCCGGGCGGGTCCGTCGATGGCAGCGGAGAAAAGCTGGTTGGTGCTGGGGTCATAAATAACGCCCACCACCGGCAGTCCGTCCCGGAGAAGGGCAATCGACACGGCAAAATTGAGGGCTTTATTGGCGTAATTGCGGGTTCCATCAATCGGGTCGATCACCCACCAGAGCGGTTCGGTCCCAGCCGGTTCCTGCCGGAAAAGCTGGCCGTGTTCGCCTTCTTCGCCGATAAAACCATGGCCGGGGCAATGGGTTATGATTTTTTGGATGATGAGGGCCTGGCAGTCGCGGTCGGCCTGGGTGACAATCTGGTCGGGGCTTTTGTATTCGGACGGGGTGCTGGCGGCGACCTGGAGGGCATGTTGTCCGGCGGCACGGGCGGCTTCTTCGGCGATATGGAGCAGAGGGAGGTAATTCATTGGCAATCCTGGTTTATAGATGCGGAAAAAAATAAAAAAGTTCGCCGGCGCGGCATATTCGCTGTAAGCTGTTATTTGAAAGTAAATTACAGCGGTTCGTCCGGAGAATCAAGGAGTGAAAAAAGTGTTTTAAACTATTGCGTTGTCTTTTGCGGTTCATTATAGTATGAGGCCTATGTATGTAACGGCAGCTTTTTACGTATAAAAAGCCAAGAGTGAGAATAATAATCGCTGCGACCAAAAGTGGTTATTAAAAAAAAGAAAAAAATAGAAGAATTTGGTCCAAGGTGAGGTAAAAAGTTATGGCGGATATGGAAAGTCTGAAGAATTCAATCATTAAAGGGGATCAGAATACAGCCAAGGCGATTACGGCCCAGGCGCTGCAGGAAGGGATGTCGCCGGAGACCATATTGAATAACGGTTTGATCGCCGGGATGAATGTGATTGGGGCGGCGTTCAAGAAGAATGAGGTATATGTTCCGGAAGTGCTTATTGCCGCTAGAGCTATGAAAATGGCGATGGAAGTTTTAGCCCCGAAACTGGTGGAGGCCGGGGTCAAGCCGATTGCCAATGTGGTAGTGGGAACGGTGCAGGGCGATTTGCATGATATCGGGAAAAACCTGGTGGTGATGATGCTGAAAGGGGCCGGATTTAACGTGATTGACATCGGGACGGATGTCTCGCCGGACAAATTTGTGGATGCGGTGAAGAAAAATGATGCCAAACTGGCAGGCTTGTCGGCTTTGCTGACGACGACGATGCCGATGATGGATAAGACGGTGGCGGCGTTCAAGGCGGCGAAAATGCCAACCAAAATTATGATCGGCGGGGCGCCGGTGACAGACGAATACGCCAAAAAAATCGGGGCGGCCGGTTATGCCCCGGATGCAGCCAGCGCGGTGGATGTGGCCAAATCGCTTCTGGGTGTATAAAAAAAATAGATAAAATAATTCTATATTAGAACTTAACAGCCGTTTAATCAGGTGATAAAATCATGAATTAAGCGGCTGTTTTTTTGTTGACAATGATTTGGCCGAAAGGCAGAATAGGAGCCTAAACGTAAGAGCGTGTTTTTGTGGTAATCTATTATGGCGTAAGAGTTTGGTAAGACGCCGGGGATTGCCCTGAAACGGGAAAACATTGACGGGCGTTTAGACCTACCTGCCTGTAAAATAGTTAACTGCTTACCAATAAATAACCTACGTGATGCCAACCTTACCTGCAAGGAGATATCATGAATCGTCTTATTCGCAGAAATCGCCGTCAGCGGACCGGGAAAAGCTTGTGGGAACGAATCTGGAGCAAATCCGGTAAAACCACCCCGCCGCGAACACCTTTGATAGCCGAACCCCTGGAGAGCCGGTTTCTGCTCACCACCCTCACCTTGCCGAAGGGAGTCACCAGCGAAACCCGCTTTGTGTATGCGGATCCAGCGACGACGGA
>JAKJEP010000005.1:8810-33739 GCA_022705365.1 Planctomycetota bacterium
AACCGGGCAGTGATGTATCTGATTTTAATCTGATTCAGATTGGCACGCTGTCCGGGGAGGGTCCCAGCAAGGATATCGTGGTGGAGATTTATGATTATCTGGGCAACGATATCGCCGGCGACCTGACGATTGACGGGCAGACGACCAGTTTATTCGGCGGACCGGGGGGGCTGAGCCTGATTGACGAGGTGCCGTCGGACCAGACGGGTGGGTTGGGGAATTTGAGTATCAACGCGCTGGCGACCTACGACAATGCGACCTATGGCATATCGACCGGGGGCCTGCTGGTTCGGATTGATACCAATAATGGAACGGTCGTACAGGTGCTGGGGAATTTGCGGGATGAAGAAAATCCGAGCATGACCTTCAGCAATTTCCAGGCGGCGGATTTCGACAGCGACGGGAATCTGTATGCCGTGGTGCGGACGGCGACCTTCAATTCGGTACTGGTTTCGGTGGAGATTGCCGGGGCGCATGCCGGTGATCTCGATCCGGTGGGCAAGGATGTCAATGGGCTGGACAGTTACCAGAACAGCCGGATCGGAGCGGTCAATTCGAATATTACCACGATGGTCCGGGATCCGTATTTCACCCCGAATCCCAGCCTTGGTTCGGTGGTGCAGTTTATCGGATTTGATACGGGGGCGTCGGAATTTGTTACCATATCCACCAATTATACCCTGACGGGGGCGATGCTGGTTTCCAGCTCGACCCGGGCGACGGCGGATGATAATACGCGGGTGGACGGCCTGATGTATGATAATCAGGGGCGGTTGTTCGGGCTGCTTACCGATGTGCAGGACGGGGCGCCGTCGGGCGGGAGCCTGGTACTGGTGAATTTAGATGCGGCAGTTGCTGATCGTTTTACCGACGTGGAGGAATACGGTACGGTTCCGGGCACGGAAGATACGAATATTGTGCTGATGGGGATGTCATTTAACAGCCAGACGGGACTGGGCTATGCCACCGATCCGAATACCCATACGCTGTACACCATTGCCGCCGACCGGCTGATTCAGAGCGGGGACGAATTTCTGATCGAGGGCGGGGTGGCGGATGTCTATTTTATGTACGTCGTCTCGAGCACGGCGGATGTGTATATTACGATGACCTATTTTACGGAGGATGATAGCGGGATTCACTATAATCCGACCGGCGGGGAACACACCTATCTATTCACGGACGAGGACAATGCGGAGATTTTTACGCCGGACAATGCCGGTGGGGTGATGATCGGGACCTCGGGAAGCGGGTGGATTCCGACGACCTATTTTAATTCCGGGGAGACGGGGGATTCGCCGGCGAAGGGTTTCTGGGGTGACCGGTCCACGCGGCCGGGGATTGTGGTAGGCCAGCCGGACAATCTGCAGGATATCGGGCTGATCCAGGTGGGCGGCGGGATATTCGGGGACGTGGTGGTCAACGGCAGTATCGGGACGCTGTATGCGGGATATCTGGCGACCAATACGATAGCTATCAAGGGGGAAATCCAGAATCTGGCGGTAAATACCCATGCCGGCGGCATTCCGGAATCGGATAATAGCTGGATGCCGGTGGATGATGTGTATATGCAGGTGGAGGGGGTGATGCGGGATTTCTACAGCCAGGGGGACTGGGGCATCCCGATCGAGGTACGCGGGCGGGTGGATGCGCCTTCGTTTCCGGGGGTGCTGGATGTGATGGTGTCGGATACGTCCAAAGGCCCCGGCGGCGAGGTGTATATCCAGGGGGTGCGGGAGATCGAGCGGAAATATGATAGTGGTGTTCCTGCTTCCTGGTTTCCCTGGGGAACGTTGGATACGGTGGGCGGATATATTATCACCAATGACAGTCCCTATATAGCGCAGTATCTGGGGGCGGTGGACGGCAAGATCCGGCTGCTGGGGGAAGTGGAATGGATGGAGACGTCGGATTATTACAGTTTCAGCCTGATGGCCGGGCAGACGGTTACGATCGAGCTGTTCGATACATGGACGACGTCGAATTCCTATACGGGGCATCCGTATAATCCGGCCTCGCAGGATAGCTGGGGTTTTGGGGCGACCTTGTTTGATTCGGAATTGAACGAGGTGGCGGCGCTGGGGGAGGCGGATCTGGGTACGCCGGATATCGGCGGCAGCGGGGTGGGGGCGGCCGGGACGGATCTGCCGCTGGTATTTACCGCGGAGACGGCGGGGATTTATACGGTAGAGATTAACTTTTTCGACATCCCTTCCTGGTCGTATCGGCTGGATATATCCGGCACGACGGCGGTGGTGCTGGGCGGCGGGAATGTGGGCGGGGATCTGCGGTCGCGGGGCATGGAAGATGACGGCAAGTCCAATATCTGGATACCGAACGGGAATATGGGGGCCTTGAGTGTGGGCGGGGCGGTGCGGGGCGGCAGCGTCCGGGTGGATCAGGGCAGCCTGGGGGCGCTGCGGGCGGCGGCCAATGTCAAGCCGGCCGGCGATTCGTTCAGTGCGGCACCGGCGGTCAATTCCACGTTTGGTTTTTATTTTGACCTGTTGCTCAGCGGGGATGGGATGATCGGCACCAATCCCACCCTGATGGTAGGCGGGGACGTGGGGCTGGTCAGTTCGTATCAGGAGAGTATTCTGGATGTGAATATCGGGGGTAACCTGCAGGCCCTGCATATGGGGGCGGAAGGGGCCAGCGGGGTGGACTATATCGGGCATATCGTTGTGGGTGGCAATATCGGGGAGATTGTGGTCCAGGGCGATTACGGCGACACCATCGTGGATGAATTTGGCGTTCTCTGGAGTTCCGATGGCGGGATTTTTGCCAATGCGGATGGGCTGGGGCCGCGGGGGGTGATTGATGTCCTCCGCATCAGCGGCGATTTCGGGCAGGCCAACGGTGTGGTTAGTGAATTGCCGTTGAGTGTGGGCGCCCGGGGTGGGAATGTCCGGTTTGTGGATATTGGGGGAAATATTATCATAGCAACGGCTCATTGGGTTACCGGTGCGTTTGGGCCGTTCACGTTCAATCCCGGCCAGGCGGTGGAGATTGTGGATGATTCGGGGGCGCTGGTGCAGATTGCGCCGGGGTATCGGGGCGGCAATACGGATGTCTTTAACGCCAGCATGGCAGGGATGATCCAGCCGACGCCGACGGAGGGGGATGGCGGGGTGCTGACGCTGAAGATTCTGCCGGTACGGGACCAGACCTATCTGGAATATGTAAATAACGGGTATAGTGTGGATCAGACGGCCCTGGGGTTTGCCATTGTGGAGATTCAATCGACGGACGGCCTGCGGGTGAGCAGCAAGGGCGGACCGGTGGAGATCGGGCTGGTGACGGTGGCGGGGGTGGTGGATGACCGGATTATTTTTGACGGTTCCTCGGTGATTTCCGCCCTGGAGGTCCATGCCGATGGTCCTGCGGCGGAAGGAGAGGGAGAGGGAGGGGGAGATGAGCAAGATGAAGAAGATGAAGAAGAGGTGGTAGCTGTGGGGATCCGGCGGGTGATCAACAATACCCGGGGCGGGGATATTGTCTCGCTGGTGATCGGTTCGGACGCGGCGGAGCGGAATGTGGCGGTGACCGCGGATACGATTGTGATTACCGTGCATGAAGGGATTAATGAGCCGTTTGTGGACCTGATCCGGATTGACGGGAATCTGGGATATACCGCCGGCAGCACGGGGCAGCTCATCCGGTCCAAGGTGATCAGCGCCTTGATTGAAGTGGGCAACAGTTTGACGGTGGCGGGGGATCCGGGCGGATTGCAGCGGTCGGGGCTGCTGGTCGGCAGCAGTGTGACCAGCATCCAGGTGACCGGGGCGCTGGGGGATGTGGACGTGCGGGGCGATGTGAACCGCATGGTCATCAACAGCGACAACAGCAATACTACAGGGCAGTTTGACGGCGTGGCCGGGGCGATTATCATCCATGGGAACCTGGGGCGGATTGAATTAGGGGATGGGATTACGGATCCGGGCACGGGGCGGTTTGCCCAGTCGGGCCTGTTTGTGTATGGTTCCATTGATCAGGTAAATATTTCCGGGTACGGCAATGATATCGCCGGGCCAATTCTGGCGGCGGACTCGATTGACCAGGTGAATGTCAGCGGCGGCTCCCGGATTCTGGGTTACAATGCGGTGTCCGCGAATAGGGAACGGGCCCGCAACGGCTTTGGCACGCAGCCCACGATTGCGGTAACAAACGATTTTGAAGCATTTTGGATATTTAACACCGGCTGGGGCCATACCGGGGATATCAATTCGATTACCGTGAAAGGGGAGGATTCCTATATTTTCGGGGCGCACATTACCGCGGCGGCGATCCACCAGATCACGGTAAACGGGGGCGCGGAAGGGATCTTCAGTTCGGTGATCGGCGGGCACGGATATTCTGCCGTTGGGTTGGGGACCATCGATAGCATCGTAGTGGGCGGGGAAGGGATCCGGGATACGATTATTTCGGCGAACCGGCAGATCGGCCAGATTACGGTGGCGAAAGGCGGCACGATCGAATATTCGGAAATCCGGATGGATACCAATTTCGCCGGTGCGGGCAAACGGATCGGTTCGATTACCGCCGATGCCTTTTATTATACGGATATTGACGCCGGCAACAAGCTGGACAAGGTGACGGCCCGGGACGAGGTCTTTGACCTGGCGATCGAGGCGGGCGAGCTGGGGACGCTGCAGGTGAAAAATGAGATGCTGGGTTCGGCGATTTTCGTGGCCGGGCCGGTGAAGCTGATTCAGGTCGGGGACGATCTAATCAGCACGATTTCGATTACCGGGCCGTTTGGGAACCTCAAGAGCCTGAAGGTGGGCGGAGACCTGGGCACGCCGGCCGGCGGGGAGGTGCTGGTGGACGGCCAGGTGGGCAAGATTGCGGTGGGCGGCGATTTCCTGGCCGATTTTTACCTGAATTATTATCCCCAGCCGGTGACGCCGGGCAATCCGCAGGGCGGTTTCGTGGCCTATCCGGGGCGGGAAGGAATCGAACTGAAATCGATGGTGGTGGGCGGTCAGATTCGCGGGATCGGGCATATCGGCGGGGATGTCAAGCTGATTTCCAGCGGGGACGAGTTCGGGGTGCCGGGTTCCCTGCTGCATGTGTACGGCGATCTGAAGACCTTCGCGGTGGGATCGAAGAAGAGCATGGCCGACCTGGAAAGCTCCCTGATTGTGGACGGCGACCTGGGCAAGATGACGGTGTATGGGAACGTGAACGGCCAGATCGATGTGGTGCAGGACTTCCGCTCACTAACGTTGATAGGCGGTAAGACCGCCGATGCCCGGGCGGATTTGAACGCCAGCATTACGGTGGGCGGGGATTTTGACAAGCTGACGATTGTCAACGGCGATATTTCCGAAACGGATGTGGTGGACGGCGGACTGCTGACCATCGATGTCAACGGCGAAGGGCCGAAGATAACGATTAAAGGCTCGGATATTGACGGATTGTTGCGCGACGGCGGGGCTGGGCAGCAGCCGACGGGGATCGATATAGACGGTTCGCTGAACGGGACGTATATCGCCACGGGAGATGTGGAACGGATTGTGCTGGGAGAGAATTTGAGTGAGACGGGGATCGTTATCATCGATGGCAACCTGGGGGAACTGGTGGTGGAGGGGAGCATCGAAGGGAAAGTGTATGTTTCCGGGAATATTGGTTCGATTGCAGCCGGCCATATGGGATTGGCTGTGGATACCATTGCCACGATTACCGCCGGCGGCAGCATCGGTACGATTGCGATCAGCGGGCAGATGCAGGACAGCTATATCCTGGCGGGTTTTGACCCGGGGATGGACTGGGACCTGGTGAATGACCCGAATTTTGTGCCGGGCGATTTGACGACGGAATTGACGGTGGACGGGACGACGGCGGATCCGGCGGAGCAGGCCCTGGCCGGCGATATCCAGAAAATCCAGGTCGGCCTCTTGAACCATTCGGTGATTGCGGCAGGCGTGCATCCGGGCCGCAATACGGCCTTCGGGGACCTGGACGGCAGCGATACGGCGGGCAGCGGGCTGAGCCGGATCGGCTCGGTGGTATTGGGGCAGGTGCAGGGCGACGGCAGCTCGTTCGGGATTTTCGCGGACACGGAGATCGGTTCGCTGAAGATCGGCAAGAAGAAGATTTCGGTCCCGGCGTATCTGGCGCAGTCCGGTTTCGGGGCCTGGACGGTTTTGGCGGAGGAGCCGGATGGGATCGACGGGATTCCGGTGCAGCAGGGGATGCCGCTGACGCTGCTGTTCGGCGATAAACTGGTGACGATTACCATGAGCGGGCCAGGTTTGGGGCTGGTGGTGCCCGGTACGGATCAGATTGAAGCGATTCAGCTAAGCGGGACGACGGACAAGACCAAGGTAAAGATCGAGGCCAAAGGGTCGGATGCCATCGATGTGGGGCGTCTTTTCACCAGCGACGACGGGAGCCTGAAGCAACTGGTACTGGACGGCCGGATCGGCAACGCGGACTCGAATGCGACGATGGATATAGGGGGCGGTATTTCGAATCTGAGCCTGGGCGGGATCGGTGCGGGCACTGCGGTGAACATCGGCGGCAGCGTCGGCAAAGCGGAGATCGGGATTTTGAGCGGCAGTGCGGCCGCCGCCACGGAAATCACGGTGCAGGGGGATATCGGCAAGCTGCGCACGGGGGATTTCGGTGCGTATGTGTCAATGCAGGCGGACAATATGGCCCAGTGGGCGGTGCGGGGCGATATGGACGGGTCGCTGACGATTCGGAAGGACCTGCTGGGCAAGATGCAGGTGAGCGGAGATATGGCGGGGACGATTTCGTCGGAAGGGACGATTTCGCGTCTGGTGGTGGGCGGGGTGTTCGGCGGCGGGGTGCGGGCGAAACGGGATATCGACCGGTTTGTCGCCGGCAGCATGTTTGACGGCGTCGTGGCGGCGAAAGGCGATTTCGACCTGGCCCAGATTACCGGCAACATGGAATACAGCACGCTGGCGGCCGGTCTGGATACCGGCCCGGATGCCCGGCTGGATGTGGCCGATGGGATGGGGCGGGGCGATTTGAAGAAAGTCGTCATCGGCGGGGATTTTGTGCAGTCGAATCTGGCGGCGGGCATCGCGTCCGGGGCGGACGGGTATTTCG
Source organism: Planctomycetota bacterium (assembly GCA_022705365.1). Taxonomy (GTDB): domain Bacteria; phylum Planctomycetota; class Phycisphaerae; order Sedimentisphaerales; family SM23-30; genus JAKJEP01. Next base: position 15,894 of record JAKJEP010000005.1, read on the forward strand.
CCACGGGCGATGATTTTCTGGCCTCGGCCAATGTGGAGCAGTTGGATGCGCCGAAGGTGAACGGGATTACCATCAGTTCGGATTTGAAGAGCATTGACGTAAGTTTTCTGGTCCCCAGCCAGGGCCAGTCCTCCAGCATCGGCCGCGTGCAGATCAAGGGGTATGTGGAAGGTTCCCCGTATCCCAGCGAGCAGTTTGCCATCGTGGCGGCGGGCGAGGTCGGCACGGTTTTTGTGCATGGTAAGGCCTTCGGCGGCAGCGAGGCGGAAAATATTGTCGTGGAGAATGTAACGACCAAAGGAATGCGGGCCAGCACGCTGACGATGGCGGATATCCGTTCCAGCAATGCGGCGGCGGCTCCGTTTCGGGTGGTGGCGGCAGGAATGGACAGCCAGTTCGGGACCGCCGATGATATTTTGATTCATGGCGATGACGATGATGCGACGGACCCCACCGTGTGGTTGGAGTTTGATGAAACCACGCAGACGGTCAAATTTGGCAAGAACGACGGCTTCCTGCTCAACAACGGGGGCACCAATTACTATCAGATCGTACTGGATGCCTCCCAGATTACCAATATCATGGGGGTGCCGCTGGATGGGGAGTTCAGCGGTCAGTGGCCGACGGGCGATGGATTGCCGGGGAACGGCAATTTTGTGTATTATTTCTCCGTAGGGGACTGGGGCGATTCCATCGCAACGGCGTTTACCCCGTTCCCGCTGCAGACCTACGCCGAGGGTTTCCCGACGAATCTGCAATGGCAGTACTGTGGCCAGACGGGCGATGGGGCGGGTTTGTTGCAGGGGATTTTTGACGATCTGGATACGATCCAGTTGACGCAACTGCAAAAGGGGCAGATTCTCAATATCGGCATCGACGACGCCCAGACGCTCGGAACCGATTCGCAGAATTTTTTTCAACTGGCGCTGTATCGGATCGAAGAAGCGAATCTGGACTTGTCGGGGCAGGAGATGATTGATTATAACGCCCGGAACGATCTGGCACCGGCTCGGGATGTGGTGATTCCGGAACTGGATGAGCTGGCGTATGCGGGCGGGCGCTTTTATGCCTATGAAAATATCGGACAGCAGTTTTATTCGCTGACGCCGCTCTATCTGGAGATGGAACTGCTCGAGAACGACCTGGAGGACCTGAATAACCTGCTGGCGACGCCGGGGACGCTGACGGATATCAATGCCCTGGGATCGCATGGGGGCAATTCAATCTGGGCGATTGCGGATTTCCAGCCGCTCAGCGGCACGGCGCGGAAGAGCCTGGTCCTGATTACCGACCTGGATCATCCCCAAACGACGACGATTACCCTGTCCGCCCAGAATCTCGGCAGCCGGGACATTGTCGGTCTGGCGGAACTGGACGGCGTGCTGTACGGCCTGGATGCGGCGAATAACGCCCTGGTTGCCTTGAATTCGGATCTGACCAGTGCCAGTTTCGGGCAGGTAACCAATACCTATTCTCTGACGAATACCGAACTGGTATGGGCCGGGCTGTCGGTCAGCCGCGATGGGGATACGCTGCTGGCGCTGCATGATCAGCCGCTGGATGTGCTGACCAACTTTTACCAGGATGCCTTGTACGAAATCCATCCGGATTCGGTGCTGGGCGGCAGCCAGATCAATCCCGTTCTCTATTATGAATTTCCGTTCGATATGGAGCGGCACGGGCTGGCGGTGCAGCCGGGCGGGGTGATTCTGGCGGGTCTGCCGCTGCGGGGCAGCCCCGTGGGAGATACGATCCGCATCGATTTCGCCAGCGAGTCGGTTTTGGTGACCGAAACCCAGTACCATGTATTCGGCGACGACACCACGGTCTTTTCCGGTTTGAATAACCGGATCGTCTCCGACAAACTCCAGGTTCTGGAAAACAACCGGCTGCAGAATTTTATCGCGGAAGGGATGTATTACGCCTTTGAAATCAGCTACGATCAGCAGGTGGGTCCTGTTACAATTACGATTACGGATATGGATTGGCTGAATGATACGGATTTTGGCCAGATCGCTTCGATGGTTACGGATTCGCCCAATAATGTGAATATCACCGGCCTGGGAGACGGAGTGATCCGGCTGGAAATCGATACCGATTTAGGGGACGGATCGTTCAAGCTCTATTTTGCCGGGACCAGTTGGGTGGAACGCATCGATGCGGAGGGGGAGATTCTGATGGGCGGTTTGACGGGCGAGCGCTTGCGGGAAGATTTGTCGCCGGTACGGGACCTGATCCTGCCGAATATGACGGAGTTGGCGACGGCTTCCGCGAATCTGTACACTTTTACCACGATTGCATTTACCGACGAGCTGCGGGATGCCCTGCCGGAAGATCTGGTCGAAGAAGTGGAAGAGAATGGTGTGATTAAAGGCTCAGCTTTGTGGTTCCAACTGTTGAATCAGTTGCCGCCGGACATGTGGGACGATCTGGATGCGGCGATGGTTGACACCAGCTATGATGCCCTGGGCTATGACGCCGATCAGGAGTATTTTGCCCTGGTGAGCACCAACAGCCAGCAGGTTCGGCCGATCCTGGTAAAGGATCCCCTGGATCCGGAAGGGGAGGAAGTGCCGCTGACGCTGGAGGTATTGAGTGACATTTTCGACCAGACATTCGACACGCGTGATGTCACGATCGATGCGGTGCGCGGCTTTGAGTTTGGTGTGTATGATACCGCTCTGAATATCGATGAACTCTGGATGGTGGCCACGGTGACGATCGAGGAGGTCGGAACCTACGATTTCCTGCTGAATATCAACAGCATTCTGAACCCCTATGAGGGGATGATGCTGGGCCGGCACCGTTTAACGGCCCTGGTCAATCAGACGGAAGTATTCATGGATATAACGGATCTGGCGTATCGGGACGATAAAATCTACGCCATTGATTCGGCATCGGATACCCTGGTCACCATCGACAGCCGGATGCAGGTAATCGATCTGCTGACCAACGAACCCATCAACAATCCTGTTTTCGGAAAGATTTCCCTGATCGACGGCCAGCTGGGGAACCTGGGTGATCCGGGAACGGGGCAGATTGAGATCGTGGGTCTGGATTTTGATTCGGATGGCGTTTTGTATGCCCTGGATAATTATTCTGACAGTATCGTGCGGCTCAATACCGAAACGGTTTCCGAACCGAATGCGGCGCGGATGGAAGTAATTGACGTGCTGGCCGGCGGGGATTACAGCGCGTTTCATATCCATCCTAACGGGGTGTTCTACATGATTCGAGCCGCCCTCGGCAGTCCGGTCGGCCAAACCATGCAGATTACCGTTAATTCCACCAGTACCGCCGCCCATACCTTTGGCACGTCCGCCACTACCACGGTCGGCGGGGTAAGCGTCAGCAGCAGTGCGGCAGCCAATGAGGCGGCGGCGGTCGTGGAAGCAGGTGGATTTTATCGGCTGGATATTGCCTATGGAACCGCGCAGGGGGATCTGGTCATCGATTTGAACAACATCCTGTGGGTGGGGGCGGGCAGCGGCGATGTGGATTCGGTATTTGTTTCGGATCCGGCCAATGTAACGGTGGTGGATTTTGACGGCGATTTCATCCGGCTCCAGATTGACAGCAATAACGGCAGCGGCACGGTGAGCGTTTACTTTGGGGCTACCTCCGATTTGCTGAGGGCCAATCAGAATGGAATCCTTACCGAGGTAGCTTCTATCTATACTGACGGGCAAGGGAATGACCTGGTCGCCATGATCCCGGACGACGGGAATTATATCGTGGAAATCAGCAGCTTGTTTAACACCACCTATGATCTGGATATCACGCTGTATGATGACGGCAACGGCGATTTCGGTATCTATACCACGACCAGCGGGATTGCCTATGATCCGATTGGGCCTTCCAACCGCCCGATCAGTCTGGCAGCCGGCAGCCCGGATCTGGTGGTCGATGAGGATGACGATACGGTGTTCTATTATAATCCTGCCCGCAGCGGGGCCTCCGCGGAAGACGGCTTCCGGGTGGAGGGGGAACTACTGGTGCCGGGTGAGGCGAACTCTCTCGCCGTACACTCCCAACTGGGGCCTTATATGGATGTGGATGTCTATAGTTTCCAGTTGGAAGAAGGCCAGCGGATTACGGTGGATATCGATTCAGATATCAACTACGGCCGGGATACCATGCGAATATCCGTCGGGATCTATAACGGGGATCTGGAATCCGTTACTACAGCCATGACCGACGAATATTACGATGTCGTTCCGGCCCAGGCTGCCGATCCGATTTATACCGGCCAGGCGGTCTTTACCGTACCCAACCATGGTTCGGTTACGATTGACCCCAGTGTGAACGGCGTCGGAACGTATTATGTGGTGGTGAGCGGTTTGGGGATTCAGGGCAATGCTCCGAAAGAGGAGTCAACCTACACGCTGAAAATAACGACGACCGAGCCGGAAACGGTACAGGCGGCGCCGTCGCAACTGGTATGGCTGGCGTTTGATGGCGCGATTGCCGATTTTCTGGCCCATGCGGGAATGGGATACTCCCAGGCGGATACCTACCGGCCCGCCTTTGATATTGCCGATTTCGGCCTGGGCAACACCAGCCGCAGTTGGCTGATTCAGCAGATTGCCGACCGGATCGAGGTGATGTACCGCCAGGCAGGCCTGGGGGAAGATGAAATTGAATTTACCTTAACCAAACCCGGCGCCGGCCAGGTATATTCCACGGTGGTTTTTGGCGGGACGTTAGATTCCGGTCTGAATGGATTGGCCGAGTCCGTAGATCGCAACAACAGCGACCGGACGGATATGGCGGTGATTCTGACGGAAGAAATGTCTCGCAATTACTGGCTGGAATTGAGCGATGATCTGACGGTCCGCCGCGAGCAGGTGATCAATATGCTGGCCAATACCGGCGCGCATGAGTTAGGGCACACCTTGGGACTCGAACATGCCCGGGAAGTTTCGGTGACGGAACCGAATAATCTGATGAATTATTTCTGGGACGATGAAACCTATTTGAAATTGTCCGAGCAGGAATTTGAGGAACGGACCAGTTTCCTGGAATTTGCGGAGCGTCATTATGACCTTTTCTATGGCCAGATCGGCTTCCAGAACGAAATCGATATCCTGCTGCGGAATATCGGCTCCGGAACCCCGATGGGCAAATAAAGGAAAACCGGCAGGTGTACAACCGAATCAGGGAATAGATAAGGAGATACAGGATGGCAACGGAAAAGAAGATAGGCCGCATCGGATTATGGGTCATATCGATCTTCTGGGCTTTGGCCTTTTTGGCGGTAGTATGTGGAGTGATAACTCATTTTTTCCAGTTGACGGAGCATTCCAGATTACTGGTGCTCTGTCAGGATATAACCTGGCCCCTCGCTTTCCTTTTCGGTTTTACGGCCTTTAGTTTGAGTGCAGTATGGATCCTGTACTATGTGGCGATTGTCAGCCGGAACAGCGAATCGATGGTGAACGATCTGCGGCGTTTGCTGGCGGGGCAGACCCAGAGTGAAGCGATTCTGACCCAGATCAACGAGAACCAGCTTCTCAGCGAGGCGGTCAAGGCGGTGGCCTTTCGGGAAAAGGACCGGTCGGTGGTGCAGGAGGCGATTCAGCAGGATATCCGGGTGGGCAACTGGGACAGTGCCCTGTATTTGATCCAGGTGCTGGACGAGAAGTTCAGTTGTCCGCAGGAGGCCCTGAAGCTGCGGGCGGAACTGGAGGAATACCGGAAAGCGACGATTCAGGAAAAAATTGACAAGGGGATCAAGCATATCGAATCACTGTGGATGATTCACCATTATGAGGACGCCCAAAAGGAAGTGGAACTGCTGATGCGGATATACCCACGGGAGGAGCGGGTGCAGGCACTGGAGGGAGAAACCGCCCGTCGCCAGCAGGGGCATAAGAAGGAGCTGCTGGCCCGCTGGGACAAGGCGGTGAAAAGCAACGATGTGGAACAGGGGGTTGAACTGCTGAAGCTGCTGGATGAGTATTTGACGCCCACGGAAGCGGCGGCCCTGGAAGAATCGGCCCGGGGCGTTTTCCGGGCCAGGCTGCACAATATGGGCGTGCAGTTTTCCCTGTTTGTGACGGAGCGGGAATGGAACAAGGCGCTGAAGCTGGGCAGAGAGATTATCGAAGAGTTCCCCAACAGCCGGATGGCCCAGGAAGTGCGGGATAAATTGCCGGTGCTGGAGCAGCGGGCGGGCAGTCAGTGATTGACGGCAGAAAAAAGGGCGTTATAATTGGTTGAAAAAGCAGGAAATACGTTTTTGAATAAATATTGGCGAAAAAAATCGAATCGAATAAGCGGAGGCTCAAACATGGGCAAACAATGTGGTAGATGGATAGTGGCAGCGGCTCTGATCATGGCGGTGTGCGTGAGTACGCCCGCGGTTTTGGCCCAGCCGGCAGAGAAAGATCCCGGGGATCAGGTCCGCCAGAGCTGGGACGAGCTGATGCATTATTCCCTGATCGGGCGGCTGGACCTGGCCAAGGAATTCGGTGAGGCCCTGATCGCATCGAATCCGGATCCCGTCTATCTGCTTTCGCTGGCGGAAAGCGAGCGTTATACCGATAGTTATCGCAATCTCACGACGCTGCAGAAGAATCCGGAACTGGCGGAAATGGCGGGGAAGATTCTCAAACTGCTGGAAGACGGGCGGTTCCAGCAGCGGACGGATTTTCAGCGAATCGCCGTCGATGTTAAGCGGCTTTCCGATACGACCCGCGCCCGCATGCTGGCCCTCAAGCGGCTGCAGGATTCGGGGGAATGGGCGATCCCGGTGATGGTCCAGGCGCTGCGGGATGCCGGCCGCGGCGAGGAATATGCCAATATCAAATGGGCCTTGCCCCAGATCGGCAATGCGGCGGTAAATCCGCTGGTGGTGGTTTTGCAGCAGTGCCCGGACTTGAGTATCAAGCTTATCGTTCTGGATGCCCTGGGCAAAATCGGTTATCCGGCGGCGCTGCCCTATATCCGCGAAGTGGTCGAAGATGAAAAAGCCAGTCCGGAGTTGAAGGCGGCAGCGCTTTCGGCGATGGGGCGCATCCTGGGCGCCGGGAATGCCAGTGCCGTTCCCGCCTCCATTTTATTCGAGCGGCTGGCACGGGATTATTATCAGCATCTGCCCTCGCTGCAGGTGCCGGAAAATCAGGAAAAGGCCAATGTCTGGTTCTGGAAGGATGAAGGCGGTTTGTTTTTCGAGCCGGTACCGAGCGGGGCTTTCGATGAATTGATGACCATGCGGTGCTGCGAGCAGTCACTGCGGCTGGATCCGGCGCTGGGGACCACGATTTCGCTGTGGCTGTCGGCGTTTTTCCGTCTGGAGGCGGAAGGATTTCAGCAGCCGGAGTATTTCGGAGCCGGCCATGCCGATGCCGATACCTATGCCTTGACCGCCGGTCCGGAGTATCTTCATCGGGTGCTGGCGCTGGCCCTGGAGCATCGCAACCGCCCGGTGGCCCTGCAGGCGATTCGGGCCTTGCAGCGAAATTCCGGGCAAAAGTCCCTGCTGCTCGAACTGGAGTCCCAGCAGCCGCTGATCAAGGCCATCAACTATCCGGATCGGGAAGTGCGTTTCAGCGCCGCTCTAACGCTGGGCAAAGCCGATCCTCAGGCGAATTTCCAGCATAGCGAGATGGTGATTCCAATTATCGCCGAGGCGCTCCTTCAGAAAGGGCAAAAGTACGCGATCCTGGTGGATGAAAGGCAGGAGCGGCGAAATGGTTTGGCGGCTTCTCTGGGTGCGACCGGTTTTTTTGCCGAGGTGATTCAGGGAGATAATTTTGCCGCCACGATGGAGCAGGCCGGCGGTTTGCCGGGTTTTGACTTGATTATTCTGTCGCAAACGATCCAGAATCCCGATCTGTCGGCGGCCATGGAAACCATCCGGAAAAATTATCATCTGGCCTTTACGCCCACGATCGTGCTTTCGGACAGTGGGGACCTTGCCCCGGTACGAAAGAGCCTGGAAGGCGATTCCTTTGTGGAGGTGGTTCTGGATACGACACCTGCCGAGGAACTGGCGGCCCTGGTTCCGGCGATTCTGGCCCGCAACCAGGCGCAGTTGTTCAGCAGCGAACTGGCCGATGCCTACGCCCAGAACGCGGCGGATACGCTGCTGCATCTGGCAACGGTCTGGAATCCGGTTTTGGACGTGATGAAGGCGGAACCGGCGCTGCTGACAGCCATTTCGGATGCGCGGAAGCCGATTCAGGAAACCGCCACCCGGACGCTGGCCCAACTGGATTCGCTGGCAGCGCAGCGGGCCGTGGCGTCGTTGGCGCTGAATGAACAGGTAGAAATCCCGGTGCGTCTGATGGCCTTTCGCGCTCTGGCCACCTCTGCCAAGATGCATGGAAATTTGCTTCTGACTGAGCAGGTCAGTGCGATGTATGCCATCGTCAATTCTCTGGAGGCGAATGTCGAATTGCGGAATCTGGCGGCGGAAGCCTATGGCTCGCTGAATTTACCCAGCGTGACCATCAGCCAGTTGATTCTGAATCAGGCCCGCAGCGGCTCCCGCTAAGAAAAAAATCGACAACGCAAGATAGCAGCCTGTAGTGTAAAACGGCTATATCGTCTGTTTTTTTCCAACATAGGGTCTGGAAAATGGTCTGATAGAGATGAAGGCAGCGGCAGGGGGGGAGGCGGCCAGCCCGCGGTCTTTTGTAAGTGTTTGTCAGACAACGCAATAGGTTGATTTATGCCCATATATCAGTACAAGGCTATGGATCGGATGGGGCAGGCGGTGCAGGGGCAGATCGAGGCGGCCACCCAGCAGAGTGCGATAGCGGTTTTGGCGGAAAAGGGCCATTTTGTAGAAGAGATTGTGCCGCGGGTCTATACGTCCGCTACGGCGAAGCCCCGCCAGAAGGGATTCAAACTTCGATTATCGGATAAGGATTTATCGGAATTTATTTTGCAATTTGCCACGGCCCTGCAATCCCAATTGCCGCTGATTACGGCTTTGCAGGTAATCAGCCAGCAGAATCCCAGCCCCCGGGTAAAAAGTCTGGTGGCCGGTTTGACCGAAATGATTAGCTCCGGGCGGTCTCTTTCCGAGTCGATGGCCCGCTATCCGCGTATATTTGACAATCTTCATCTCTCGATGGTGGCCGCGGGCGAGGCCAGCGGCGCGCTGCCGCAAACCATGGGACAAATGGCCAAATGGCTCGAACGGGAGCTGGAGATAAAAAATAATGTTCTGACGGCGGCGTTGTACCCGGCGTTTGTGCTGAGCCTGGGATTGATTTCGGTGGTGATCGTGGTGACCTGGATCTTGCCGCAGATTCTTTATACCCTGGCGGGAGATGTCAGCCAACTGCCCTGGCCGACCCGGGCGACCCTGGCCCTCAGCGGATTTCTGAAACAGTACGGCCTGGTGCTGGCAGGGGCGGGGATTGCGGGGGTCTGGCTGCTGAAACGCTGGAAAAAGACCGCCATCGGCAAATACACCTGGGATCGGATGAAATTGATGATTCCGGTCTTTCAGGGAGTGCAGCGGAAATGGGCGGTATCACGTTTTGCCCGGACGCTGGGAACCCTGATGCAGGAGGGGATCAATATTCTGGAGGCCCTGCAGATCGTGCGGGATACCCTGGGAAACGAGGTGCTCGCCCAGGATATCGACAAGCTGGCCGCCCAGGTTCGTACTGGTTCGAGCCTGGCCCAGCCGCTGGTGAAGAGCGGCCGGTTTCCGCCTTTGCTCATTCAGATCGTTTCGGTAGGGGAAGAAACCGGATCGCTGGCGCCGCTGCTGCTGGGGGCGGCAGATGCCTTTGACCGCGATACGCAAACAGCGGTGAAACGGTTTATGGCGCTGTTCCCCGCTGTGCTGATTCTGCTGCTGGCGCTGGTGGTCGGATTTATCGTGGCGGCGACCCTGCTGCCGATTGTTCAGATTGAAACGGCGATTCCGGGCTTGTAACCGGAGAAACAAGGAAAGGATGAATATGCCATTCAATAACAGATTTCGGCCCCGGGGGCTGGCGGTTTCCCGCGGATTTACCATCATTGAAGTCCTGGTGGTGATATTGCTGATCAGTGTACTGGCGGTTTTCATGGTGCCCCGATATCTGGACCGGGTGGAAGGGGCCAAGTATAAGGCCGCCAAGTCGCAAATCGCGCTGCTGGAACAAAATCTCAGCGCCTATTATATGGACTGCGGTTCCTATCCGGCGGATTTGGCTGCCTTGCGGTCCGCGCCGGCCAGTCTGACGGGCAAATGGCACGGCCCGTACGGCAAGGAAAGTGATTTTGTCGATCCGTGGGGGAATGCTTTCAAGTATGTTTTTCCGGGGACGAAAAATCCGTCCAGTTTTGATATTGTTTGTTATGGCAGTGACGGCCAGCCGGGTGGAGATGAGTATGCCGCCGATATTACCAATGACTGACAGAGCTGTCGATCCGATGCGGAAGAGCGGCGGCGCCGGGGGATTTACGGTGCTGGAAGTTCTGGTGATCATGACCCTGATCGCTTTGGCCAGTACGATTTCCGCCCTTCATATTTATCGCAGCCTGGACAGTGTTTCTTTATACGGGGCGGCCAAAAAGCTGCTTTATACCGTCCGGTATGCCCGTCTGCTGGCGGTGGAAAATCATCAGAGTTGTGTCCTGCACATTGACCTGGAGGAAAATTCGTATTATCTCAGCGTCCAGAAGGCCGGAGTCCCCGTGGAAAACCAGGATCAGCCCCCGCCTTCTCTGGTGGTCAGCAATCTCTATGTCAGTCCGACCCGGCTGCCCGAACAGGTCCGGTTTGAAAAAGTACAGGCGGAAGGATCTGCGCCGGCGGAGAAGGGCGAAGTGAAAATTCATTACCGGGAGGACGGCCGCGTTCAGGCCGCCTGGATCCAGGTGGCAAACCCGGAAAGAACCTATACCATATTGCTGAACCCGTTTACCGCCCGGGCGGAACTGCACGCGGAGAAAATCGATACGCTGCCGGTGGATACCGTCGATCTGGACAAAAAGTAGAGTTTCCGGCAGCGGGATGCCGGTTGACGGGCAGATAAGGTGCTTGAAAATGATGAAACTTCGAAGAAGCGGCTTTACCTTGATTGAAGCCCTGGCCGGCAGCCTGATTTTCGCGATTGGCGCGGTGGTGATTTGCGGGCTGAGCCATCGCTGTGTCGTCAATAACGTGCGGGGGCAGGAATATGAGCAGGCCTGGCGGCTGCTGGACGAATGTCTGGATAAGGCCTCGTCCCAGCGGCGTACCCTGATGGAAAAAGAAAAAACCGAAGGGGATTTTCCGGGTACGCAGCCCCCGTACCACTATACGCTGGCGGTGGAGCCGGCGGATATTGCCCAGGTGTATCGGGTAACGGCGGAGGTGCACTGGCTGGTTGCCGGCCAGCGTTATTCGGTCAAAGCCCAAACCCTGCTGTCGGACCGATAAGCAGGAGGAGCCGCGCGGAACGCAGCTATGGCAAAATCAGGAACAAACAGGCCGGCGTTTACGCTGGTGGAGTTGCTGCTGGCGACGCTGATCGGGACGCTGGTGATTCTGGTAGCGCTGGCAGCCTTTCGCAGCGTAATTGTCAGCCGGCAGGCCGTCCAGAATCATACGGAAGTGATTGCCAACGGGCGGATTGCCATGCGGCAGATCCGGGAAGACTTGTCCAATTTTTATCGTTCTCCGGTTCCGGGTGTAATGCGTCTGGTGGGGGAGCAGCATTTTATGGCCAGCCAATCCGCGGATACGTTGCGGTTCTATGCCGTGTCCGACCGGATGCTGCCGGAGCGGGACGAACAGGGGGATGTGTATGAAGTCGAATATGGGATCTATACCGATGAGAAAACCCAAACCCGCTATCTGGGGCGGCGCTGTGCGATGGTCAAGGATCCCCTGCAGGGAAATGCCAAAGGGATTTTGTCGGCGCTTGCTCTGGATATCCAGGAATTGAAATTTGAATATTATGACAGCCGGGAATGGAAACCGCAGTGGGAAAAAGCCGGCCTGGTGCCGCAATGGGTGCGGGTGAGCATGACCTTTCGTCATCCGCAGCAGACGGATCGGCAAGCCCGGTTCAGCCAGGTGATTTCCCTGGAGCCTCTGCCGGTCCTATTTTCGCAGGAAGGATAACCTCATGGAGGTTTTAGTATCTGCCCTTTCGCCTCGTCCGGTCCGCCGTCGTGCGGCGATGGCCCTGGTTCTGGTTTTATGGGTATTGGTGATTTTAACGGTTCTGATTGTGGCCATGGCGCAAAACACCCGTTTGGAAAATGCCATTCGGATGGCGGCGGGGGACCGGGTGACCGCCCGCTGGGCCGCCCGTGCAGGGATTCATCAGGGACTGGGGCTTTTGCGGCAGGATGGCGGTACTACCGATGGTCTGTACGATAGCTGGTATGAAAATCCGGGCCGGTTCCAGGAGGTTCCCTTGTTCTCGGCCTCTTTTACGGTTTTGGCGGATCGGTTTAAACTGAACCATGAATTTTCCTATGGCCTCGAGGATGAAGCGGCAAAAGTAAATTTGAATACTGCCGGGCGCGAGGCGATTTTAGCGCTGCCGGAGATGAATGAGACCATCGTGGCAGCGATCCTGGCATGGCGGAATACCCGCCGGGTATCGGGAGGGGAAACGGATTCCCCGACCATCCAGACGATTGTGGAATCGGCCCTCCAGATACCGTCCCTCACTTCCTTTTTAACCATCCGGGAGGCCGGCCTGCTGCCGGAAGTGAATCGGAAAATTCTGTATGGGGAGGATACCAATCGCAATGGAGTCTTGGATACGAATGAAAACGACGGAGACCGGATGGATCCGCCCGACAACGAAGACGGCCGGCTGGATCGCGGGCTTCTGGCCTATGTCACGGTATATTCCTACGATTGGAATAGGGACGGCAGGGGCCGCAGGCGCATCAATATCAATACGGCTCCCCTGGCGGTGCTGGAGACCGAGCTGGAACTCAGTTATCCGCACGCCTTGTGGATTCTCGAAAACCGGGTGGTAAAAATGAAAAGCATCGCCAGCCTTCTGATGGTGGACAAGGCCCCGGAGCAGGGGACCGGCCTGGCCGGCGGATCGGAGGAAGCGGAGCCGCTGGATCTTCAGACCTTTCGCCGCATCGCCGACCGGATTACGGTGACGGATGAGGACCGGATCCCCGGCCGCATCAATATCAATACCGCCGGGAAGGCCGTTTTGCAGACGCTGCCGGGGATTACCGAACCCCTGGCCATCAATATTGTGGAAGCCCGAACGGCTCTGTCCGAAGGCTATACCAGCATTGCCGAATTGCTGCTGGTGCCCGGCATCACCATCGATCTGTTTATGGATATCGCGGAACTGATTACGGTGCGCAGCAATGTATTTACCATTCGCAGTTGCGGCAGGGCGGAACGGACCGGCATTCAGCATACGGTGGAAGCGGTCGTGGACCGTGGGCAGGATCCGCCGATGGTGCTCTACTGGAAAGAATGCGATTATTGAAGATGCACTCAATGCCGGTTATGAATCCGCGGCGGTCTCCATCTGCTGGCGCAGCCAGCCGGGCCGGTCGGTGGTAATGCCCTCGATGCCCAGCTTGTTCAGCCGGACGGCTTCCACCGGGTCGTTGACCGTCCAGGCATAGAAACCCAGCCCGGCCGCCCGTAGCGACTCGGCAAACTCTTTCGTGATGCCCGCGAAATGGAGATTCAGCCCGTCCAGGCCATGTTCCCGGGCTTTCTGAATGAGTTCGGCGGAGTGGGGGATCGGCTGCTGTGTTTGCGGGTCCTTCTGGGTGCCCACCAGCCAATAGACAGGAATTTTCGGCATTTGCTCTTTGGCCGCCGCCATGGTATTCAAATCAAAACCGATAATGACGATCTGTGATTCCTTATTGCTGGCCTGGAAAATCCTTTGCAATTCCGGCAAAAATTCCTGGCCGCATTTAATCTCCACAAAAAGCAGGCCCCGGGGTGGGATTGTTTCGATGAGTTCCTCCAGATAGGGAATCTTTTCACCGGCGAATTCCGGCGCTTTCCAGCTTCCAGCATCCAGCTTGCGCAGTTTGTCAGAGGGGGTTTCGCGGACGGGCAAGTCCGCGCCGGTCGTCCGCCGGGTGCTGCCGTCGTGCAGGACCATGATGCGGCCATCCCGGCTCAGATAGACATCGCACTCGACGGCGTCCGCCCCCTGCCGCCAGGCCAGGTTGGCCGCCGTCGCGGTGTTTTCGGGAGCATCATACGAAGCCCCGCGGTGGGCAATGATCCTGGTTTGACACCGGTCCGATATACACCCGGATACATTCCAAATCCACAGACTAATAAAAACAAACATGGCGATGTAATTCATACTTATTTTTGCCTCGTGACAATACTATTCACTTTTACTCATGTTTTGCACTACTTTTATATCACTTTAACACGCTTTTACATCACTTTTTTCCTGTTTTGTTATACTTTATTCAACATTTACAACTCAACCTAACCGTTAAACCTTACCAAATTTCTTATCCATTATACCAAAAATCTTATCTAAACGTTACAATCGTTATAATCGCTACTTTATTATCGGACCATCACTTTCCACGTAAAATAAAGACTTACATCAATTTCCTCAAATCAAAAATAAGCACTTACAGCAATTTCCAAAATCCCAAAATAAGGACTTACAAGCGACCAGCGGGAGCGTCACCAGGGTAACCGGATTTGGTTCCGGCTCATGGGCGGTTGGAACTGCATAAATTTGGCTTGCAATACCGCTTTAGAAACGGTAGAATATTGCTGGAATGGAAGTATAATGATTATAGAGGATTAAAAAAACAGCATAAGGGCCGCTTATGGACGCGAATCTGGTAATATTTAATCGACAGGGCCAAAAGAAGCAAATCCCTTTGAAAGAAGGAATTACAGTCATCGGCCGTCGCCCCGATTGTGACGTTCGGGTTCCCATCATGCGGGTTTCCCGAAAACATTGCCGGATTGTTTTCAAAGGCGGCAAGACCACCATCCAGGACCTGGGCAGCACCAACGGCACTTTTGTGAATGATGACCGGATCATGGAGCGGGAGATTACGGCCGGCGATGTGTTAACCGTTGGGGCAGTTAAGTTTACGCTCCAGGTCGATGGTAAGCCCAAAGAGATTACCCCGCCGGAAATGGATTATCTCGATGAACACGATCCCGATTCGACCGGCTACCATCAGTCGGATACCCAGATGGAAAATGAGGAAACTGATGAATCCATGGATGATGTAAATCCATTGCCGTAAAGGAATAACCGCCGGGCAGAGGGGCGGTAAGTCTTCTATAAGCAGCTATACACCGGTCCTGCTTGGAAAACCTGTATTTTTCGCAGGGGAATCAGTTAAATTACGGCCAGCATTGGCTGAAAATCGCATAATCTAGATAATCCACCTTGCCGCTGGCGTCGAAATCCGCGCCGCCGCAGGTTTCCGGGCCGGTGCAGCCGGTTTCCAGCCAGTGGTAGGCGAAAATTCCCAGGTCCAGTATATCCACCGTAAAGTTACCGTCCAGGTCGCAGGGGATGGTGCTGGTCAGTGTAAGTGCTGTCTGAGCCATGACTTCCGGCGGGCATTTGCCGTTATTGTTCCAGAGATCATACATCTCCTCGCCGAGGCTGTTGGTGGTATTTTTCTCCAGCAGAAATTCAATAAATTCCTTGCTGGTGCTTTGATAGTACAAAGTGATTTCCGCGGAGACGGCCCCGGCAGGAATCGTGTAAAGGGTGTCATCCCAATACTGTTGGTCGGCGTAGAAATAGCCAGCCGGCGCCCCGCCGAAATCCGCAAAAGCGGCATTGGTAAAGCCCCGCGGGGGGATCCGGTTATCTTTATAAACCTTGTTATTGAGCACAAAATGGAAAGATGGGCCTTCCGGTTCTTCCAGCAGGGAGGCAGTCAGGGAGTCTAAACCCGGCTTGATTTCATAGATTTTATCGTCCGGCCCGTGCGCCAGCACCCCGGTATCAAAATTATAAGCCCCGGTTTCATCCAGCAGAGTCTGTAAACTGTCGTAAAACCTGACGTTAATCCACATCCGCCGGCCTTCCGGATAGCCGGTCGGTAATTTATGCCCGGTGTTATTGACAATCGTTACCCGCAGATTGGCGCCTTCCTGAACTGCATCCAGTACCGCGGCATTTTGCAGCATGTACCTGGCCCGGCCGATGCCGCTCTGGAGAGCGGCCTCATTGACTTCATCGGGGAACTGGCTGCTCAGCAGCCCGGGCAGCCAGGTGCTGCCCCCGGTCATATCATGCAGCGGCAAATCGGTGCGAATCGGGGGAGTGCCGAAATTGCATCCCTGCCCGGTTACATCCTTCAGGTGGCAGTCTTGGCAGGTGGCGACAAAATCCTTGTTGCCGCCGAATTGCGGCGCATAGACACCCAGCGGGCTGTTATAGTCGCTGGCGTACCATTCGCTATACGTGCGTTCTACCGGCAGGAGAGTATGGGAAGAAAAATCGCTGGCCGGGCTGTCGAACGCATTGGGCACATAATTGCCCGCGCCATCTTTTTCAAAGGCAGGGTTGCTGACGTCATGGCAGGTCCCGCACAAAGCCGCTTCCCGATGGAATGGAGAAACCAGGATCGGGTGGCCGCTGGCGGCGTCCACAAACGGGCCTCGCCGCGCACCGGTGGGGTCCACCACCGCCATGCCGTTGGCATATACCTCGCCCGGAAAACTCAGGGCCGCCAGAATATTGACATCTTCGATAGGATTTTGTTCGCTATAAAGGGGGTCCACCAGCCGGTGGCAGAAATCGCAGGAAACCCCGCTCATATCCGTGCTGAGCATTTGGCTGCCGTCGGTGGGAACCGAACGGCCCTGGAGCCAGCCGCGGGGCAGGTGGCAGCGCAGGCAGATGTCGCCGGAGTCGGGGGCGTCCTGATTGGCGATGGCCATATTGGCTTTGAACAGCAAATCGCGCGAGGCCTGGGACATCATGCTGCCTTCCCAGTTGTAAAATGGTTCCACGCTGGGGTCGTAATTGCCATGACACGGGGAGCAGGCGTCGGGAGGATTCAGAATCCCAGCCTCGAACGGCTGGCTGCCGGGCTGGTCGAAGTCCCGCAGGGTAGTGGGGGCCACCCCGCCCGGTGGAGACTGAATCGTGAAAACGCTGTCGCTGTCGTCTGTATTGCTGTTGAAGGCGTTGTCGGTGGCCTTGACGCGAAAGATAGCCTGGGTAGTGGGCCGATTGGCGGGGAACCAGGCATACAGGCCGGTATTCGATAATCCTTTGGCCAGCAGTTTGAAAGTGGCGCCATTGTCATCGGATAGGTAAAGTTCAATGGACGAAATACCGCCGGCATCGCTGGCGAACCATTGGACTATCGTCTGAGTATTGGCAATCAGGGTTTCACCGCCGTTGGGAGTCAGGACGGTAACGGTGGGGGGGGTAGTGTCAATGCCGGTGCTGGGGACCAGATGATTCTGGATTTCCGCCGTATTCACCGAAACCGTCTGCGATAAATTGGCCGGCGTCAGGCCGGGAAAGGTGGGGGTATTCACATAGGTGGTCTTATCGGTTATTTCCACTTTATTGCTGAATCCATCCAAATCCGAATCCAGATTTTCAATGCTGAGGATGTCCGCCTTATCCCGCTTGGGGGTGGCTTCTACCGCCTGGCCGTATAAATTCCTCGGACCGGCACCGGCGAAGTCGTAATGGCAGACCCCACAGTGGCTGGGAGCACTGGTAAGGGTATCCAGCCGGGTGTTTTTGGCGGAAGGATATGCCTGGAAGAATTCTTTCCTATAGGGCATTCGGGCCTGGAGGGACTGCACAAGAATTCCCAGAATTACCATGAGACCAAGAAATGGAATACAACCGGTCCAAAAGCGTGATTTTAGGATTGTGTCCCAGCCGTAGTTGAAGGTTATGGCGGCTGTGTTCACTATACTATCCTAC
>JAKJEP010000600.1 GCA_022705365.1 Planctomycetota bacterium
CAGAATATCTGTTTTTTAAAACATAATCTTTGTTAAAACAATGAAAATCTGCAATAGTAATCTGCTCTGGAAGTGTGTTTTCAAAAAACCCAAAGAATATGGTTATTGCTTTGACATAGGTGACTATTGTTTTGTCACTGTATCTTTGATTCCGGAGCCAAGTCTCAAAGAATGATAATTTAGATTCAATCTCACGCCTCATACAACCTGTTTTTTGATTGTACTAATTTATGAACTTTTTCTTCCAGCACAAAAGAATACCGGGATCGGAAAGGTACTAAGCGCGAATGTCTTTATGGAAGTTTTTTTCCCAGAGCAAATTTCCCTGTTTGACGAGTCCTTTTAGACACTAATATACATGTAAATATTTTTGCGCTTTATTTACAGATTTCCTGTATGTGCGGCTACGTAACTTGATTACATTATATGGGGTAAACGTTTATATTTGAATTATCCTTATGACGTGAGTCAGACGATATTTTAAGCAAAGAGAAGCGTTGGGTGTAAAAACCCGACGCTTTTTTATTGCATCCAATGGCGTTTTTTTTCTTTCGTTTTTATAATTAGCGGAACTTTTGCGGAACTTTTTAGAAAATAAAAAACCAAACTACTGATTTTCAATAGTTTGGTCTCACATCATGTGCCCAGGACAAGACTCGAACTTGCACACCGCAACCGGCACCACCCCCTCAAAGTGGCGTGTCTACCAATTCCACCACCTGGGCAATTTGCGCGGCAAATATAAGATAAATTTCCTTATTCTTCCT
>JAKJEP010000601.1 GCA_022705365.1 Planctomycetota bacterium
GGTTCGATGTGACGGTCAAGGCGGCGGGTACCACACAGCAGCAGAGTCTGGACTGGCCGGAGGGGGCGCTGATGCCGGAGGGATTGCTGCTGCTGAGCAGGGAAAAGGGGCTGAAGGAAGGTACAGCCTATCCGGTAAAGATGTTTTCAGCCCTGATGATGCAGGCGATGGAGGCGCAGGTGCGGGTAGGACCTACCAAAGAGGTGGATTTGCTGGGGCGGATCACGCCCCTGACGGAAGTGGCGGTTAATCAGACCAGTTATGTCGATAAAAATTATGACGCCCAGAAAATGGTGATCCCCATGATGGGAATGGTGGTGGAAATGGTGGCGTGCAGCCGGGAATTTGCGCTGAGTAAAAACGGCGAGGCGGATTTTCTGAAGGAATTTTTTCTGGCCAGTCCGGTTTCCCTGCCGGATGTGAAAGGCGTCAAGGCGATCACCTATCATCTGGAGGTCAAGGACGGCAAGGAACTGGTGTTTCCGGAGAATGACAATCAGGTGGTCCGCCCGGACGGCAAGGGCGGTTTGTATGTGACGGTGCGGCCGGCGGTGGCGGCTGGGAATGTGGCATTTCCCTATGCCGGCAGCGATGCGGCGGCGCGGGAGGCGATGAAGCCGACGCGGTATTTGCAGAGTGACGACCCGGCGATCATTGAGCTGGCCCGGAAAGCGGTTGGCGATGCCGGGGATGCGGCGGAGGCGGCCCGGCGGATTGAATCGTTCGTGCACGAATATATCAAGGCCAAGGACCTGTCCGT
>JAKJEP010000602.1 GCA_022705365.1 Planctomycetota bacterium
ATGGACCTGTCCGGAAGGTACGGCCGTACCGCCGTTTCCCAAAGTCGATGATCCTCCGATGCAGGTACAATTACCGGATCCGCGTTGGACGGATGCCTGGCGGGCCGGAACCGATCAGTTGCGCGGCAAACACATGTGGGGCGGAATTGCCATCGAGGTCGGTCGCGTAGCCTATGACATGGAATTAATCGGATTGCACGAAGGAGCGGATAAGGTCTACGATCATTTCCTCCAGTCACCCGGCGTGAAATCGGACGGCGATTATTCAGATGGTCATGATATGGGATTCGCCCATGACAGTACCCATGCCTCAACCGGAAAACTCCTCTTTGCCATGGGAAATCGCTATTTTCTAACTGGTGATACCGAGTGGTTCGAACAAAGACGCCAGCGATTGCAGGCGGCGGCGGACTGGATTATTCGGCAGCGCAAAGAGTACATGAACTATATTCCCAATCGAAACGAACTATTTGTCGCCGGAATGATGCCGCCGGTCATGCTGGGTGATTATCTCTGGCCCACTTCTGACTATCGCTGGTACTATATGACCAATGCCTACGATTTGCAGGGACTGCAGCGATTCGCCGATGCCTTGTCTGAAATTGATCCGAAAGCAGGTGAAAAATACCAAAAGGAAGCAGAAGCGTTTCGCGAAGACCTCCGACGGATCGTAAAACAGGAAACGATCTTGTCGCCGGTCCGACTGGGACGGGATGGAAAGTATCATAGCTTTATTCCCAGAAT
>JAKJEP010000603.1 GCA_022705365.1 Planctomycetota bacterium
GCGCGGCTGCTGTTTCGGATCGGGGATTTATATTTGAAGGCGGATCAGGCGGAAAAGGCAATCCCTTATTTTTACCGCAGCGAGATGGTAGAAAAGGTATCGGATCTGGAGCCGCAAATCAATGCCAAGCTCAAGGAGAGCTTTGAAAAGGCAGGACAGTTTGCAGCGCTGCGTTATGAGATAAAGGAGCGGACCGGCAGCCAGGGGGAACAGGAGGGGGCGGGTACGGTGGTGGCGGAGATCGGGCAGGACAAGATTACCGCGGCGGGACTGGACGGGATGCTGGAACGGCAGATCGATGCCCAGCTCAGCCAGTATGCCGCGATGGCCGATCCGGAAGAGATGAAGCAGCAGAAACAGGCGATGCTTTCACAGATCAACAATCCGCAAAACAAGGTGCAATTCTTGCAGGGAATGCTGGCCCAGGAAGCACTCTACCGCGAGGCCCTGGCCCGGCAGATCGATACCGATCCGCAGGTGAAGGAACTCCTGCGGGATACCAATCGTCGGCTGCTGGCCCAGCAGCTGCTGGAAAAGGAACTGGCGGATAAGGTGGCGGTCAGCGAGAGCGACTTGCAGACCTATTATCAGGCGAATCAGGCAAACTACCTGACGGAGAAGGAGGCCAGGATCAGCCATATCCTGCTGGCGGAAGAACAGCAGGCCAGGGATGTGATTGAACGGCTGAACAAGGGGGAGGACTTTGCTGCACTGGCCAGGGAACTCTCGC
>JAKJEP010000604.1 GCA_022705365.1 Planctomycetota bacterium
TGCGGCCCAGCAGATGGACGTACAGGATGTTGTTGACATCCTCATCGGCGTTGTAAAGACCGGGCAGCGTCAATTGCAGCGACTCGATCGCTCCGCCGGCGGGGGCGCTCAGGGTGACCTTCCAGATATAATAGTGATTGTGGGTCATCACGCCCAGCTCCGCCGGAACGGTCAGGGTCGTATTAGCACTAGCGGTCGAGACGGCCGCCAGAGCCGCGATCAGAATCGATAGGATCCATTTCGAAGGTTTCATAATAACTCCTTTTCGGGATTCTTTACGTAGTTCCGGGTGTGAATATCAAGCAGTCGTTCATTTCAGAGTACGACGGCGGCGCAGACAGCCCACCAGGGCCGTACCAATCCCGCCCAGCAGGATCGCACCGGGGGCCGGGATTTTACTGACGAAAACGCAGTCCGAGTCGAAACCGATCCCGAACTGGCAGGTTCCCGCCGCCGTGCTCTGATGGATCAGGGCCAGATCTTCAGCGGTGAACACGTAGGTCCAGTTCTCTTTGGTTCTGGCGCCGTCGCTATCGCTGAAGGTCGCCAGCTCATAGCCGCCATAGGCGTCCAGGCTGTTTCCCTGGCTGGGATTATCGATACCCGTGAAAACGCCGTTTTGGTTAAAGGGCAGGCCGGCAATCTCACTGCGGCCCAGCAGATGGACGTACAGGATGTTGTTGACATCCTCATCGGCGTTGTACAGGCCGGGCAGCGTCAACTGC
>JAKJEP010000605.1 GCA_022705365.1 Planctomycetota bacterium
GTGGACCCCAAACGCTTTCCCAACGGTATCCGCGCCATCTCCGACCATGCCCACTCCAAAGGTGTTGGCACGATTTTGTGGTTTGAGCCGGAACGCGTCACCGAAGGCTCCTGGCTGTGGGACAATCATCCCGAATGGCTCTTAGGCTCCCGTTATGTGCCCGATGAAGCCTGGTGGTCTAGGCCCTGGAAGCTCTTGAATCTGGGTAATCCCCAGGCCCGGCAGTGGGTAACGGACCATGTGGATCAGCTCCTCACCGAACAGGGAATCGATGTCTATCGCGAGGATTTCAATATCGACCCGCTCTGGTTCTGGTGGGACGGCGACACCCCCGACCGCCAGGGCATCACGGAAATCCGTTTTCTGGAAGGCTATCTGGCCTACTGGGATGAACTGCTCCGCCGCAATCCCAATCGAATCATCGACACCTGCGCCTCCGGCGGCCGCCGCAACGATGTCGAAACCCTGCGTCGTTCCGTCCCGTTTCTCCGCAGCGATTATAACCTTTCCGAATCGCTGGGTAACCAGTGCCTGGGCTACGGTATGGCCTTCTGGATTCCCTACTTCGGCACCGGCGAGGGTCTTATCGACGCCTACTATTTCTGGAGCATGAGCGGGGCGCATATGACACCCTGCTATGATGTCCGCAACAAGGATCTTAATTACGATCTGGCCCGGCGGCTCAAGAGCCAGTGGCAGCAGGTGTCCTCCTATTATTA